>CAZZEC010000159.1:2336-12453 GCA_964652565.1 uncultured Bacteroidia bacterium | reverse complement strand
CCCTGAACTATATTCAATATAGCCATCTAACAATTTCACCATTCTACAATTTCTTTATAACAAACGCCTTATCATCGATCGAATTAACATTCGATATTGAAACCCTATCTATTGGTGTCTCAAAATTTGTCATTTCGAGTAATTCTCCTGTTTCAGTGTCGTACCATTGTATCCTGTAAGAACCATTGGGTAGCTCAATATATAATTGATTCTCGACCGACTGAAGAACATATCCCGCATAGGTCTTGGGTGTATGAGCTAACACATATACTTGTTGGTCCTGATGATTCCAAGACATTGGCTTAAATTGGATAAAATCCAATTTCATCATAAAATCTTTGAGAATCTTTAGGTACTTTCTCAATTGGGGCCCTCCACTCCCAGGGGCTGCATTTTCTCCCGTCCCATCTTCTTTTCCAGGGTAGAAAGAATAATCCAAATTATTATATACAGCCCCTCCTGACAGCATAAAAGCCCATGCTTGTTTTCTATAACTTTCGGGATTAGCCCCTAAGTATCCTGTTTCATCCAGGCTTATGGGTCGACCCAGTTCATAATTGTCTGCTACTACCTCAGGTCGAGCATAATGCATATTAATAATAGAAATATTAGCGGGTACTTCTGATAATTTAATATAATCTTTGGCTACATTTTGTGCTATTAAATGACTATTCTGTAGAGATAATTCTTCATCTACGATGTACGAAGCAATCAATTCCTGCCATTCATGAGAGGATTGATCAACAGATGTAGTTACCGATTCTTCTCTACTACTCGAATAACTTACTCCATGCTCTACATAGGGCTCATTCTGAACTTCGTAAAATACATTATCATATCCATTTAACTCATTGATTAATTTTCGCACCATTTTTTCCTGGTGATGTAATAAATCCCCATTGTGTTTTGTCAATGCGTTATGTACAGGAAGTTCAGGCAGTTCATTGACGTTATTAGCGTGGTGGAGCGGACTATATTCCCACATCCCAAAATGTGAGGTAAACAAGGTTACCTCCACTGCAATCCATAATTCATTGGCTCTTTGAACGAACTGATGCAGTCGATCAAAATATTCAGTATCCCATTGATCCAGGTCAAAGCGATTCCCACCACCTATATATCCCGGGATATCTGTCCTTTTCCAAGGGACAATGAGATTTTCTACTGTTGGTGCTAAAGTATTATACTGAATACCGAATGCCCCTGGGCGTTCTATATATGATCCCGTAAATATTCGCGTATAATTCATCCCATCATTGTGCAGAGTCTGCAAATATGTCTCAAAATCAAACCCTTTATTCAACACTGCTCCATAATGTTCTGCTGAAGTAATGAGCAAAGTAGGCTCACCTCTAAACCAAAGATAATGCGAATTTTGGGGATGCAGCTTGATGGGTTCATAAAATGTATATCCTTCACCAAATGTAGGAGATATCATGAGTTTACATGGTTAAATTGTGACATGGTTGCATTGTGATATAGGGGTATTGAAAAAGTAGTTCATCTCAATTTGGCATTTAAGTGAGATTATGCATAATATGTTTATGAAAAATTAATTCTACTTGAAAACACTTAAAGATATATGATTTACCTTGGATTTGTAAGTGCAATTTTGTCAGAAGAAAGCTTTGAATCAGTGATAGATTTCGCGGCTGATCACGGCTATCGATATGTAGAAATGATGTGTTGGCCTGTAGGAAAAGCAGAAAGAAGATATGCGGGCGTAACCCATATTGACGTTGCTGCGCTAGATGAACAACAAATTGCGCATATTCAACAATATCAAGCGCGAAAAGGGGTAAAGATTTCAGGTCTGGGCTATTATCCCAATCCTTTAGATGAAGACATAGAAAAATCTGCCTTTTACATAGACCATATCAAAAAGATCATTCAGGCAGCCCAAAAACTGGGAGTTTCTGTAGTTAATACATTTATCGGAAGGGCGCAATCCAAATCCGTAGAAGAAAATCTGGATATATTCAGCAATGTTTGGCCTCCTATTATTGCCTTTGCAGAAGACCATGGGATTAAAATCGGAATTGAAAATTGCCCCATGTATTTCACAAAAGATGAATGGCCTGAAGGTAAAAACCTAGCCTTTTCTCCCAAAATATGGCGGCAAATGTTTGATATCATTCCTTCCTCTCATTTTGGGCTTAATTACGACCCATCCCATCTTCTTTGGATGCAAATGGACTACCTCAAACCCATTTACGAATTCAAGGATCGCCTGGTACACGTTCATATAAAAGATGCCAAAGTATATCAGGATAAATTAGACGAAGTAAGCATTTTAGCGCATCCCCTTGAATTTCATTCTCCCAAACTGCCGGGCTTAGGTGATATTAATTGGAGTAAGTTTTTCTCTGCACTTAACGATATACGCTATGATGGCCCTGCTTGCGTAGAGGTTGAGGATAAAGCTTTTGAAGGGAGTCTGGAGGGAAGAAAAACTGCATTGATCCAGTCTTTGTCTTATTTGAGGCAGTACACGGTGTTGTAGGAGGGTTAGGCGACTGACGATGGACGGCGGACGACGGACGATGAATGACGGACCATGAACGATGGAATACAGCAACCCATTGAATATTTTAGGCGGATTTTCAAATAATTAATTTTATAATTAAATTTATAGAAATTAATATTTTTTATAACTTGTTACAAAGTTAATATAATAAAAATAGCATGGAAAAAGCACCAACGATTCAAGACATACTCAATGTACATTCTGAGGAAAAACTACGTTCATTGGGCAAGCTCAATGATGTAAGAAAAACAGTCAATAACACATTTGGATTCAAAGTTCCAGGTAAAGGAAGGGGTTGGAAGGGGTATTATAATCGTATAGTAGAGCTGCAGAAATTATCGCAATTATTTCACAAGGCACCTATAGAAAACGGAAATGGAAGTAATGGACACAGTGATGATGTTTATTTCAAAACTAAAGCTACAAAGTATATTTATGCATTGAGTGAATTAGATGGTCAGCAGAGAATGAAAGAATTAGATATTGATGAAGACTATTATTATGATAAGGAAAAAGCAAGAGAATGGAGAGATCATATCTCCAAATTGATCCATCCTGATATCAATAAGCATCCCCTCGCAGAAACAGCACATTCCAAGTTAAATGAACTATACCAATCTATGACAGAGTAGAGATGAATAATACTACTACGTTTGGACTTGCTCGAATCGAAAAAAAAGTTAAAGATATTCATATAAAATGGGATGAAATTGCCGAAAAGTATAGATTGGATAGTACAACACTAACCAAAATCAAAAATGCCTGGCAGAATCATGCGGTTGTTGATAATCTCGGTTATGTGTGGCTGGAATTTTCAGGCGTGGGAAGTGTATTAAGAATAGTTAAACGCAAAAAGGCTAAATATTTTGTTGACAATTTTATCAGCGAATACGATAAAAGAACGATTAATGGCAAAACCTATATTCGTGGTACTGTATTAGGTAAAATGATTGATGAAAATATTCAAGGTGCAAGAACAAGTAAAAAAAGAAGATATTCGAAATTTTCAAGAGATCTTTACCAAATAATTGTCGATCATGATGTGTGTGAAAATATCAGAGCCATATCAAGTGAGGAATTAGTATTTGCTTTGAGAAAAATGAAAACTGAGAGATTGAAATTTCTTAAAGGTACTAAATATGAAGATATAGATGAATTGACTTTAGATGATTTAGAAAAAAATGCACATTTCTCTCATGTAAGAAGTGTATCTCTATTCCCAGAATTAGCATTGGCCGTTTGGAATGGACTACTAGTAAATTCAGAAACGCACAAACTTATCACTAAACAGAACATTCAGGATGAAAAACAACTAGTAAAACTTTGCAAAGAAAAAGGCTGGAGTACTAAATGGACAAAACCGTTTAAAGCAGCCCTAGAAAATAGAGGATTTAAAGCTTTTATCAATTAAGGAGGTCATTGCTATTGAAATTCACTGAGTAAATCATATTCATTTTTCCCTTTTCCTTGAAGTATGTAACTTAAGGTGCTTACTACTACAAGGAACTCTAAAATGAAATACCTACTACTTACTGTCTGTTTAATCCAATTCTCCCTTTTTGCTCAACAGGGTATATATATTGACCCGGATCTACCTTACTATTGGTCTTACAATGGAGAGCCTTTAATGCTTATAGGTGGCTCCAGTGAAGATAATCTCTTCCAAACGCCCAATGTTGCTGAAGAGTTGGAGTTGATTTCATCTGTGGGAGGAAATTATGTCAGGTGTACCATGTCTTCTCGAGATAGTGGTAATGTGTGGGCTTTTCAACAGGTGGGGAATCAATACAACCTGAGGCAATTCAACGATGAATATTGGAATCGCTTCTCTACATTTTTAGATGAAGCAGAAAAACGAGATATCGTAGTTCAGATTGAATTGTGGGCTACTTTTGACTTTTATCGTGATAATTGGAACAATAATCCTTTCAATCCAAAAAGGGATAATAATGCGCAAAACTGGCGGGTTCGCCTCCCTGATACGATCCCTACCCACCCTATCGGACGAGAGAATCCCTTCTTTTGGTCTGTACCCAAAATGGATAACAATACGTACTTGTTAACCAAGCAAGTACGATTCGTAGATAAACTGTTATCTATTAGCTTTCAGCACAATAATGTATTGTATTGCATTGACAACGAAACCTCTGTAACTGCAGAATGGGCTTTATTTTGGGCAAATTATATTAAGACCCAAGCAACACTGATTGACAAAGAGGTATACGTTACTGAAATGTGGGACCCTCATGACTTGATGCACCCTGATCATTTTGTTACTATCCAGCACCCTGAATTATTCGATTTCATTGATATTTCTCAAAACAATCACCAAGAAAATCAACAACACTACGACAATGGACGTAAGTTCGCTAACATCGTCTATAAATTACGCGGCCCTTGTCCACTCAACAATGTAAAAGTATATGGTAAAGAACGCCATGGTTCTTCCCAAGACGGATTGGAAAGATTTTGGAGGAGTGCATTTCTGGGAGCTGCTTCCGTCCGTTTCCATCGACCCAACAGTGGGCATGGAATTAGTGATACTGCCCAATATCATATACAAGCTCTCCGATCTATATTTGATAATTTAGACCTATCCAAAGTCCATCCCTCCAATCAACTATTGGACCACAGAGAAGATGATGAGGCATATTGTTTGGCAATTTCTGGGGAAACTTATGCAGTGTATTTTCCACAAGGTGGCTCAGTCGTCGTCAAAGATGAAGAAATGGCGGGTAACTATGAAATCAAATGGCTAAATATCAATGAGGCCGATTGGAAGATACCTACAATCCTCCAATTGGCGGGGAGCTATTTACTAGAAACCCCAGATAATGGTCATTGGGCATGTTTGATTCAGAAACATTAACGAAAAAATTATTCATATGCGCTTCTCTATACTTTTGGGAATGGCGGGTTTCATCTTTCTTACAAGCTGTAACGATCAGCCAACCCAACCAGAAACTCCATTCCAAAATCCATATAATATCCTTTGGATAACTGTCGAAGACATGAGTCCCAGACTTCCCTGTTATGGGGATTCGGTTGCACACACCCCTCATATTGATCGCCTGGCAGCTGAGGGAGTGAAATTCACACGTGCATTTTCTATTTCAGGTGTTTGCGCCCCCAGCAGGGCTGCGTTGATAACTGGAATGTATCCCACTACCATTGGCGCACATCATATGCGTACTATGAAAAGGACATCTGCGCTAGCAGATATCACGGACCCTGAACTGTTAGCTATTCCTACTTATGAGGCCGTCCCTGGTCCTGAAGTCAAATGTTTCACAGAGTACCTTCGAGCTAAAGGGTACTATTGCACCAACAATTCCAAAGAAGATTATCAGTTTGCAAGGCCTATTACTGCATGGGATGAATCCAGCAACAAGGCGCATTGGCGGAATCGACCGAAAGGGAAACCCTTTTTTTCCGTATTCAATATTGGATATACACATGAATCTCGCGTCTGGGGACATGCTGAGCACCCATGGGTGATTGATACCTCACTCATTGAAGTTCCCCCTTACTATCCCAACACACCCACGGTCCGAAGAGATATAGCCAGACATTACAACAATATTCAGATCATGGACTCTTTGGTCGGAAATATTTTGAAGCAACTCGAGGAAGATAACCTATTAGACAGTACCATCATTTTTTACTTTAGCGATCATGGGGATTGTCTACCCAGAGCCAAACGCTGGGTGTACGATTCAGGACTTAGGGTTCCCCTCATTATTCGTTGGCCGGATGGTACACATGCCGGGACTGTAAATGATGAATTGGTAAGTTTCGTTGACTTTGCTCCTACTATGCTATCGTTAACTGGTATTGAACCCCATGAATATATACAGGGCCAGGCCTTTTTAGGTCCTTATAAAGCTGAGTCTCCCAGAGACTACATTTTTGCTGCAAGAGACCGCATGGACCCTGCCATCGATAGCCGCCGGGCAGTGAGAGACAAGCGGTATAAATATATCCGAAATTATATGCCTGACAGACCTTATGTACAATTTCTCCCGTATCGGGACAGGATGGCTATGATGAAAGAAATGCTCTCAATGGACCAATCTGGGACGCTTACGGGTGTACCAGCGGAAACCTGGTTTCGAAAGTCTAAACCCCAGGAAGAACTTTACGATACACAGACCGATCCTCATGAAATATATAATCTAGCTCGAGATCCTGAACATCAAGACAAGTTGGAAGAGTTACGTGCTGTCCATGAGCAATGGAAAGAAAAAACGCACGATTGGGGATTAACTCCAGAACCCGAACTCAAAAGAAAACTCTGGCCCCCAGATGGTGTACAACCTACTACTGCACCTGTAGAATTCACATTTGAGGATTCGGTTTTTTCCTCTTCATTACAAGTATCATTACATTCTTCAACTGAAGGTGCTTCTATCGCTTATTCTTATCGAGATGATAGTACAGAATGGCAATTGTATACGGGTCCTGTTACCATAGATCAGACGACTGCACTTAGTGCTCAGGCTATCCGCATTGGTTATAAACACAGCCCTATGACGGTACATTATTTCACGAAACAATAAGATATCATGAGACTACCTACCTATATATCTGTACTGGTAATGTTTAGCATTTCATGTCAACCAGTGAGTAACCAGGATGAATTTCATAGCCAAAAGCCAAATATCATTTTTATTCTGGCCGATGATCTGGGGTATGGAGATGTAGGAGCCTTTGGTCAGGATCGTATTCAAACCCCTAATTTGGATCTTTTGGCGGCTGAAGGCATACGATTTACGCAACATTATGCAGGTAGTACAGTTTGTGCCCCTTCTCGTTGTGTGTTAATGACAGGAAAGCATACAGGACATTCTCGTATCAGAGGAAATGCTACAGTACCATTACAACCAGAAGATGTTACTGTCGCTGAATTACTTAAAATAGGAGGGTATACCACTGGATTAATTGGTAAATGGGGCTTAGGAGAAGCTGGCTCCGCCGGAATCCCCAATAATCAGGGTTTTGATTACTTTTTTGGATACCTCAATCAGATCCATGCGCACAATTACTATCCAGCTTACCTATGGGAAAATGAATATCGGGTCGAATTAGAAAATGAAGTGGTAACTGTTGAAGAAGGCTATGCAAAAGGTATTGGAGGCTATTCCACGAACAAAGTGGATTATTCTCACGATTTATTTACGGAGAAAACCCTGGAATTTGTTCGAGAAAAACGAGATACTTCATTTTTTCTGTATCTGGCTTACACCCTACCCCATGCAAATAATGAAAGCCATTTCAATAATGAACATGGAATGGAAATACCCGATTACGGTCAATACGATGATAAAGATTGGCCAGAAGCCCAAAAAGGCCATGCAGCCATGATCTCCCGCTTGGACAAGGATATTGGAGAATTGATTGATGTATTAACTGAATTAGGGATAGAGGATCAAACCCTCATTGTTTTTAGTAGTGACAATGGTCCTCATCAGGAAGGAAAAGCTGATCCTGAATTCTTTAATAGTAATGGTCCGCTTCGTGGAATGAAGCGAGACCTCTATGAAGGAGGTATTCGCGTACCTACTCTCGCCTACTGGCCCGGGACTATTGCTCCGGGAACACAGACTGATCATATTTCTGCCTTTTGGGATTTCCTACCTACTGCATGTGATGTTGCTGGAATTGACATTCCTGATTCATTAGATATAGATGGTATCTCCTATCTCCCTGCACTAACAGGACAACAACAACCTATACACGATTACTTGTACTGGGAATTTCACGAACAAGGGAAAAAACAAGCAGTAAGAAAAGAAGACTGGAAACTCATCTATTTTTTACAAGATGATGTATTCGAATTGTATAATCTGTCAGATGATATAGGTGAATCACAAGATTTCTCAGATTCGAATCCCGAAATACTTTCAGATATGAAAAGTATCATGAATAATGCCAGAACAGAAAACGAATATTTTCCATGGGTAACTAAATAATAATTCATGCTCGTTTCAATCAAAGTTAATATTACAAAAATTATTTAGAATGATTCTAAAATAATAACTATGTTTACCCCATGCAAAAGATAATTCTTGGCATCTTTTTGTTTACACTGTTGGGAACAGCTGCTGAACTTCTACTTCTGGAACATGTAGAAGGAATTTGGCAACAAATCCCAATCATTATCATGGGGCTTAGCCTGGTATGTTTGGTATGGGTGTTGTTATCAAAATCAAATATTAGTATCCGTTTTTTTCAAGGTATCATGTTACTATTTATTCTGAGTGGAATTGTAGGAAGTTGGCAACATTTTTCAGGAAATCGCGAATTTGAATTGGAAATATATGAAAGCATGAAGGGTTGGGAATTGTTCTGGGAATCCATGAAAGGTGCATTTCCCGTACTCGCCCCAGGAACAATGATTGCCTTGGGATTATTAGGTTGGGCATATACTCGATATTTATTTATCTCTCAATCACATTCTTCAGTACATTCATCATTGAAATCATAAATTTTATGAAAACTATTTCACAGATCCTTATCTGTTTTTTGTGTTTGTCCTATGTAGCGACATATGCACAAGTAGGTAAAAATCAGGGAGTAGCTAATCCCAATTTGGCCAGCAAAGAAGATCTGACTGCGATTGCCTACGTTACAGAAGAATTAGCACAGAAGATCATAGATCAGCGTCCTTTTATTACAATGATGGACTTTCACAAATTAGTGAGTGCATCATTAAATGAGTCTCAGTGTGAGGAAGTGTGTACGAATTTATTTGTACCGATCAATCTCAATACGGCCTCCAGAGAAGAGATTTTATTAGTCCCCAAGGTGGGAGATCGTATGGCACATGAATTTGAAGAATATCGGCCTTATCGTAAAATAGCTCAGTTTAGACGCGAAATGAGTAAATATGTAGATGATGATGAGGTAGAACGTTTAGAACAGTATGTATTTGTTCCCCTCGATCTAAATACTGCTTCAGAAGAAGAAATTTTGACTATACCAGGTGTGGGCAATCGAATGGCACACGAATTTGAAGAGTATCGTCCCTATAAAAATCTGGCGCAATTCAGAAAAGAAATTGGAAAATATGTGGATGAAGAGGAGGTAGCAAGGCTTGAAAGATATGTAGTCATTAGCGAATAACGTCTTATGCTATATATGAGCTGACTTAGTATGGAATATAGCTAAGTCAGCTTACTTCTTTATATACCTATTCAGCCAGTTGATTTATATATCTTTCAATATCTTTTTCCACCTTTCAAATGCCTGATCTCTCGCTATTTTATTAGGATCATCCTTCTCAACCGATGGATCATCACCCCTTCGCATAAATGCATGTCCTGCCCCATCATAGATGATTGGCTCATACACTTTATTTGCTTCCTTCATAAATTTTTCAGAATCAGATATGGTAGCATTAACTCTGGAATCATTTCCTCCATAAAAGCCATATACGGGTGCTTGTATTCTTTCGTACGCTTCTGCTTCCTTAGGTCCGGTACCATAAAATACAAAGGCAGCCTCGATTTCGTTATCGTTTGTTGCAAAGCGAAAGGTTTGAGATCCCCCCCAGCAGAAACCTCCAACCACAGTTTTTCCATTACAAGC
>CAZZEC010000159.1:0-2236 GCA_964652565.1 uncultured Bacteroidia bacterium | reverse complement strand
CTACCCATTCGTGATGACGAGGTGAATTTTCTAATTGCTCAAGTGCAAAATCCTGAGCAGGTAATATGCCTTGTAAAGAAAAGGCTATCATTGAAACAATAAATAGATATTTCATACCAACTTTCAATTTATACTTTGAATGAATAATGATAATGGTCAAATAAGCAGAAAATCTGAAGAATTATTGAGGAACACCATTCCAAGCAGGACCACGTAATACCTTACCTGGACTATTAGGTATGTATTTACCATCTTTTACCATCATAACACCATTGCATATGACAAATTCGATCCCTTCTGGATATTGATGAGGATCTTCGAAAGTAGATAGATCTTTTACTGTTTCAGGATTAAAAATTGTAATATCTGCCTTCATACCTTCTTTTAATATTCCTCGATCCTTCAATCCTATCAAATCTGCTGGTAAGGATGTCATTTTTTGTATAGCAAATTCTAGTGGTAAGAGTTCTTTCTCCCTAACATAATACCCCAGCACTCGAGGAAAGGTACCATACCATCTGGGATGTGGGTGACCTTTACCATACTCAGCCAGACTTCCATCTGAAGCCACCATTGACTGTGGGTGTCGCATGATTCGATCTACATCTTCTGTATGCATGACGTGATATATAGCACTAGCTCCACCATTTGATTGAATTTCCAACACTGCACTAGCGCCATTAGCAAGGGTAGGCTCTTCTCCTTTTTCTTCCACCCAATCTCTCAAACTCTTTCCTTCCATTTCTGGTCTCCAGGATATTCTAGCCAGTTGAATCCGTTCTAATTCTTCACCTACTCTTTCATTTTTAATAATAGACATTGTACCTCTATGTATACTATCTCTTAATTTTGTTTCGGTCATACGTTCGAGAAATGCAAGCTGTCCTCCTTCTCTTGCCCAGGAAGGAATAAGTACAGAGATCCCAGTATAGCTGGCAGTGTAAGGATATTGATCTATGCGAATATCTATACCTGCTTTACGTGCAGAATCTACCATGGCAAGAGTTCGAAGACTAGCTCCCCACATGGGTTTACCCATTGCTTTATGATGGGTTAATACAGCAGTGATATTGGCCCTTCGACCTATCTCTATAGTTTCCAATACCGCATCTAACAACCCAGGACCTTCCTGTCTAATATGTGAAGTGTAGAACCCTCCTAGCTCAGCTGCAACCTGAGCGAGTGCTACCACTTCTGAGGTTTGTGAAAATGCACCTGGAATATATTTTAACCCAGTAGAAAGGCCAAAAGCACCTTCATGCATGGCCTGAGCTACTTGAGACTTCATGGCGCCTAATTCATTGTCAGTAGGAGCGCGTCTTGCCAATTGCATAACATTAGATCGAATGCGATTATGCCCTACTAAATACGCTACATTAATTCCCAATGGAAATGTATTTAACGAATCTAAATATTTACCCATTGGCCAGGGACCTCCTCCATCAGGCCCACCTAACGCTGTGGTCACACCTTGTCTAACATGGCTTTCTGCGCCTGGTAATTTCATAATTGGCTCTATATGAGCATGTACATCTATAAATCCAGGTGCTACTGCTAAACCAGAAATATCTATAATCTCTTTGGCAGACGCATGGGTAACCTGACCAATTTCAACAATTTGATCTCCTACAATTCCCAAGTCAGCCTGAAAAGGGGGTTTTCCAGTACCATCATATATATTCCCTCCTGTAACAATTATATCATACACTTTCTCCTCGGAACAGCCAGAGAAAAATAGAAAAATTAAGATAATTAAAAACGAAATGATTAAATGCATAGTTATAAAGGTAGATTATTTTGATCTAATATATGCATTGTTCCTCAACCTCAAACACTTTTCTGAGATTCAGAAGATCAAAAGATATCAATTTCCATTGGGGGTTAGATCTAACAACAGATTGACAATTTATGATACTGTAAATCTCATTGTTTCAAATACGTTTCATCTTTCTTGATGTACCCCGAATAATTAGATAACAAAATTAAATTTTATGGTTAAGCAATTTTTATTGGGAACAGAAAAATTAGAATCGTTAGCAGCTAACATAGGTATTTTGCTACTGAGAATAATTGCTGGTTTATCCATGGCTTTTGCACATGGCCTGGGCAAGATGCCACCTTCCGAAAAGTTTGTAGCTGGAGTAACAGAAATGGGATTCCCAGCACCTGTTTTTTTTAGCTGGATGGCAGGTATTTCGGAGTTTGTCGGTGGATTATTCATCGTGGTAGGATTCTT
>CAZZEC010000158.1:0-12724 GCA_964652565.1 uncultured Bacteroidia bacterium | reverse complement strand
CAGTAACGCTACAGGCAGGGGATAATATAACGATTGGGGGCAATTATCCCAATTTCACGATCAGTGCCGCCGGAGACGGGGGAGAGACCTACACCGCCGGGACAGGGATATCTATCAATGGCAACAATGTGATCACCAATACGCTTCCTGACCAGACGGTCAGGTTACAGGCAGGGGATAACATAACGATTGGGGGCAATTATCCCAATTTTACGATCAGTGCCGCCGGAGATGGGGGAGAGACCTATACAGCTGGAACAGGGATATCTATCAATGGCAACAATGTTATTAGTAATACGCTTCCTGACCAGACGGTTAGGTTACAGGCAGGGGATAACATAACGATTGGGGGGAATTATCCCAATTTCACGATCAGTGCTGCGGGAGGCGGGGGAGAGACCTATACAGCTGGAACAGGGATATCTATCAATGGCAACAATGTTATCAGCAATACAGCACCAGATCAGGTCGTCAACTTACAAGCAGGTGATAATGTAACTGTAGCAGGGACTTATCCCAACTTCACTATTTCTGCTGCAGGAGGCGGGGGAGGGGAAAATAATGATGGAATCAATCACAAATTGACTGTTGCTTTTCAAGCTGATGGTAGATTTGATGATATTCCATCAGATGCCTTTCGCAATTTGGAAACCATTACGATTGATGCCCCGGGTCCAGGATCTGTAGTACTACAGTGTTCGGGAGATGTTACTATTGACAATGAATCAGGTAATCCTGTAGGTTCAGGAAACCTTGTAGGTAGTTTTATCTATGGTTTTAATGCAGTGAGTCCTGGTGTAACTGGAAATCTACAGGCCAGTACCTTATCCTTATTTTTCCCCAATGATGGTAATATGTATTACAATACCATAAGCATAGTTAGAGTAGTATCAATACCCGGTGCAGGTACTTACACGTTTGAATTTAATGCGAGAAAGACATCTGGAACAAGTATCATCAATGTTGGACATGTATCCTTGGTCGCTCAGTATTTTGAGAATAGATATGATTAGGTGTGAATATCAAAATCCCTACAACAACAACTCCAGATAATTCTTGTAATGCTTAAGCTGCGCTGCAGTCAGCTTGGGATCGTTTAGCGCTTTGGCAGTGATAAATGCTCCTTCCATGATGACTGTAAACATATCGGCTAATGAGCTTACATCGATTTCCAGAGTTGTGTCAGACTGAATGATTGCTTTCTTTATTAATTCTGAAATTTCCTTTCTCCACTGAAGAATGGAATCTGCAACCATGATTTTTATTTCATCTTCAAATTGCTCGGGTTCGTATACAAATGACGCGTATAAACAACCCGCATACGGTTCTGTCAATGAGATGAAGTGATCAATGTGCCACTGTACAAAAGCAATCAACTGATCTTTGGGGTTTGAGCTTGCGCGCTTTGCATAAGCTTTGGCTTCTTGGAGCATTCTGAGATCGTTTTCACTAAAATAGGTCATCAATTTTAGTGCAAGATCTGCTTTGTTCTTAAAGTGATAGAAAAAGGCTCCTTTAGAAATGTTTGTACGCTCCAAAATGTGATCAATAGTGGTTCCTGAAAAACCATTCTCGAATACCAGATTGGTCGTTTCTGCTAAAATTTTCAATCGTGTCTTATTTCCATCTTTAGGCATGTAACAAATATAATAAAAATAATGTATTTATACCAACTAGTTTGTATAAATCAAATTTGTTTTTATTTTTGCACCAACTAGTTTGTTTAAAATCATAAAAACTTAACGACATGCCAACTCCATTAGACATTTTATTAGACCCGATATCACTTATAGTGATCGGAATGTATGCACTGCTGTTCATATGGGAATCCCTGTTCCCGAGGAACAAAAACTTGCCTACGGTCAAGTATGCTACGCTGCGCGGTTTGATTGCCTTTGGCGTTTTCTTTTATTTGAGCAGTTATTTGCCCTTATTTACCGATGCGTATCTTGCTTCGTATCAACTATTTGACCTAAGTAGGATGCCTATCTGGGCTCAAATTGCTATAGGGTTATTCTTCTATCAATTTGTGCTGTACTTGTGGCATTCTACTATGCACAGGTCCGATACGCTGTGGAAGGTTTTCCATCAAATGCATCATAGTACAGAAAAACTTGATATACCCAGTGCATTTTACTTCAGCCCTATGGATATGATAGCATTTACACTGATAGGGAGTATCGTATTTGCACTGATCATGGGAGTAAATCCCACTGCTGCCACTGTGATCATTCTGACGCTGAACTTTTTGAGTATTTTCCAGCATTCAAATATTAAGACACCCGTATGGCTGGGTTATATTATTCAGCGACCAGAGCAGCACGCGATACATCACGGAAGAGGTATACATGGTTACAACTATTCAGATTTTCCAGTGTATGATTTGATTTTTGGTACATTCAAGAATCCTGTAGATTATCAGGGAGAATATGGATTTTTTGATGGAGGTTCCGCTAAAGTAATGGACATGATCTTATTCAAGGATATTGCCGGTTCGAAAGGAACAACAGAATTAAAACGACATCAAACCTCAGATCAAACAGCGTAATACTTCGATTAGAAAGTTGCATATCTGCTCCGACCAAATCATTGGTCGGAGCAGTTTAATGTTAAGTCAGCAATAGGATTTTCTGATACACAAAACTTATGTATAAGCTCTTCAAGTAACAGTTAATTCTAATAAAAGATGATTTTTTATTTCCTCAGTGGAGTAATCTTCCCTGCATATTGTTTATTTTAATGAAATAAGCTAATATGTAGTACTATGAGCAGATATCAACCTACCAATTTTACCAGGGAAGAATCCATGGACTACCTCAGGAGCTTGGGAGTACTAAGAGGTTCAAATCCTATTGTTTGGGGTTCTTGGAATAGAAGACCTCGCTTTATTCGGGGAAGAAATGAAGCTTCTAGAGAATTGCCAGAGCAGCAGAGGGAATTGAGACGACTAGAATGGGAGGAAGACCAATTAGTAGAAGAAATTGCAGGACTGGAGCGACAGATCAGGTCGATTGATGGATTCCAAAGTCAGCTCAGAGATTACCGACAGCAAATCCAGGCAATTACTCGTAGAAGAAGGCAATTGAGTAGGCAAAGGGCTAGAAATGAAGGATCCCAATCAGATGTACTGGAACAACAAAATGGACAATTAGATGGGATTGAAACGGCTATCCGACGGATTGAACAAGCCCTTGAATATAGGAGTACAGGCGCTACGCTTAGGGATAGAATTGGAGATCTGAATCGTACCCTCCAACAAAGAGAAAATGCATTAAATCGACAGCTTGGTCCCGATCAAAGGAGACGTAGACAACTGGTCTATCGTATCAATTCGGCACAACGAGACGTTGATAGAAGCAGAGCCTATCTTCAACCTCTTCCCCCTTCCAGTCTAAACAATCCACATGCTGTAAATATTCTATTTGCCCGATCAGGGGTTCAGATAAAATATATGCCACATAGTCGACACAGTCTACAGGGACCTGTGGACCCCGTATTTGGAGTGGCTTTATACCGATTCTTTTGTGCAGCCCGTCGTGAAATGGGTATCAGTGAAGTATACACCAATGGATTTACCCGCCCTCCTGTGAGTCCCATCGATACCCATAGTAGGGGTGATGCAATGGATATCAAAGGGTTTAAATTTGGAAGTCATCTACTGCTTCTGAGATCAGGGAGAATGATGAGCCCCGGCGACGCAGATTACAATGATTTGACAAGAGGACACTCCGACTGGTTCGATATTCATGGAACTATTCCCGAAAGAGGTGGACGTACGCATGAGCAAATGATGCGGGATTTCGTTAGCATCATGCCCAGATTTTTTGGGCAAATTGTAGGCCCTGGACAGAACGCCGAGCACATGAATCACTTTCATGTGCAATTAGTGGGATATCAAGGAGCATCTGGTGCAGTCATGACACCTGCAACAAGGTCTAATCCTCGTCCCTATCAAACTCGGAGGAGAAGAGGTTAGAGAAGTAATTAAAAAATTCTTGTCTACCGTACAGAAGATGAGACCTATCCAGAGCGCTTCACTCTGGAGGTTTCAAACCTAGAACTATCCCCTGGGAAAATCGAAAAGATGGCAAATCTCTATTTACAGCGATATCGGAATACGAAAGAGCTACCTGTAGAAAATACTTGACTACTCCGACGTGTAGATCATTGTGTTTTCTCTACCACTGCCAGTGTTAAGCGTTTGTTACCCCATAGTCCTTCATCTGTCAATCCTTTTACCTGAATCTCAAATATACCATCGATATCTGAGGTCCAAAAGGAAATATGCGCCTTACCATTTTCATCCGTCTGAATCATGGGTTCCCATAGGAGGAGCCTGCGCATATCTGGAATTCGTTCCGCATTGGAGTTGGGTACTTCCTCTGGTTTCCAGGATTGAAAGGTGCGTTTCGGGGATAAAAAGGCATAGGGCCTTTTGACAGCACCCTCAGGGATCTCGACCTTTTCCGCATTGCCCTTAACAGTAACGGCGTGAATGATCCCATCATATACTTGCCCATACAGATAGTAAGGATTGGCCACCACTTCGATACGTTCAACTTCTGTAGATTCCAGCGCCAGGATATACGATATATCGGGAACGGGAACTCCATCAATCAAAATCAGGGGGGCACCTTCCATCACTTGCCCTGTTTGTGTATTATTGACACGTGCATAGGGTTTCCCCTGCCGATTGGTCAAAGACACGCTGTAGATGATTTCTGGGAAAGTCTCTCCCATTGAGAATCGGGTATATTCATCCAATATATACACATGGTCTGCTGCCTGATAAAAGGGATTCAGGGAGAGCTCCTGCTCAACAAGAGCAACTGAAATTGCTGACTGATAAGCCTTTTGAATCCGATGTTGTATGATATACTGCTGTAGTTCTTCCACTACCTCTTGCGGAAATGTCAACGACCAATCCGGTAGACGAGGTCGTCCTCCCAAAATATCTGTGTCCAGCTTCACCTGAAGCGCTTTTCCCCTGGCATCTATTGCGGCAATCAGGATTTCTCGATTGCCATATAATTTGGGCAGTAAAAAGCGAAACCACCCCTCTGCCGTACTTTCGGTGTATTGTACTACAGGTATGGTCCCCGGTAAGCAGAAGAAAACAGTTGCTCCTCCCACTCCTTGTTCCAAATCATTGACAACCGTACCACTGAGATTCAATCCATAAAAATCGGGCAATTGGTTGGCTTCAGACTGTTGAGAAGTATCCCCGAAGTCTACATCTAAATAAGTTGACAACATTAATTGTTCTACAGGAAACGCTTTAGCAACACTTAATGAGAGATTGGCAAAAACCGGTGCCCCAAGAGTATCTTTGGTGGTGATTTCTAAGTGTATTTGTTCCCTTGAGGTAGCCTGCGTCTTGTTCAGTGACAGTTCAATCTGGAGTGTTTCTTGCTGTTCTGGAGAAAGATTGCTGGCCGGAGGGGGTTGGAAAGCTTGTTTGAAGTCCTCGGGCAATTGACTGGTATCCCGCACGGGAATGGGCTGGCTAGGATCGAATATGACTATAGGCTGGTGAGCAAAATTGTCAGGAGCGCCATTTGCCATCCATCGGGTATAGGCACGAATAAGATATTCTCCTGTTTTCTGACCGGGAGGAATATCGATAGTTGCAGTTCCTTTTCCCTTTTCCAGGAGTGCTTTGGTTTGAAACTGGATTTCTCCCTGAGCATCCCACAACTCTACATACACAATGGAACTCAGGGTCGTTGGCTGTAAGGTCAAAGCATCTGTTACGTACAGCTTTAACCACATCGTATCCCCACTTGCATACAGCATTCGATCCGTATGTATGCGTACCTGCTCCAAGATGAGCGTTTGTGCGGTCATACTGACATAACAGCATATTATCCAACAACAGATTATTATCCTTTTTCTCATCATTATTCCCAAAAATCAGGTTCTTCTATATTTCCAGTTAAACGACAGTCTGTACACTCGGAACGTGCGCCAAAATAGCCAAAAAAGCTTCCGTCAAAATTTATTAAATTCAATACATATGCCCCTCCCTGATTGATAAAATTCTCCATCTCTGTCGCTGTAAAAAGTGTGTCTGGTGTGCACCCCTCAAATCCATCAGGTATTGGCCCTACGTTCAGATCAGATTCTTCAATGAAAATACGCCGACTATCATATCCATCCGCACTGAAGAGACCTAGAACGAGCTCGTCAGGGTTGTTGATATTGCGGACATTCCCAATAACTTCTGTAGGGATCGGATCAAAGAGGGTTCCCAGATCTTCTGAGATAGCTTCGAGCTGTTGATAGAATTGATAGGTCTCCTCACTGATGCTGTATTGTTTGATAAATATACTGTATTTTATTCGTAGCTCATTGCCCTCAGTAGATACGAAATGTAGGGGTAGATCCACGATTCGATCCTCACTCAATCCTTCAGTCGTAGCAATGATGATTTGAGAAGAAGTATCCATGCGCCAACATCTTGTAGGGATATCCTCAAGTTCATAGAAATCTGGACTCTTTGTTTGCCGATTCCAAATACCTACTGCCGCAAAAGGTACACGAAACTCCCAGGCTTCTGTATACTCCCAGCGATAGTAAATGGTCTCATTATCAGTGTCGAACGTATTTAGGTAAAACTGAACACCTTCTCTGGTGTCATTACCGACCGATTGGTTTTCCAATTGCCAGTAGACATCTTCTATTTCAGCTCCTTTCTTCAGCAGTACCCAGGTAGATTCATAGGATTCCCCATCAAGTTCAAAGAATAATTGATAGGATTGGCCTGGAATACCTTTATATACATTGGTATCTGATTGATAAACACCTGGCTCCGTTTCAGTTAATAATATTTCACCACCTGAATCATCCCTAATACCCACCCTCGCACTGCGAATCAATTCAGGTTTCTGTTCACTTAGCGCAAAAGAACGGCTCAAACGTACAATAGCAGGCTGTTTCCCTTCCAGAATTTGCCCTTCCACGACCAAATTGTTTTCATAGGTAGGAACTTCAGGCTCAAAAGGTTCAATACATCCATTCTGGATAAGACAAACAAACACCCATATTAAGCAATAAAACACACGCATTAGATTCTGAAATTTAAGGTAAGGGTCGTAATTGGACGACCAAAAATGGACAGTTTGTAACCTTCTATGCCCTCTTCCCCACTCACAAAATAGATGGAATAAGGATTTTTTCTACCGAGAATGTTAAAGAAGGATAAGGACCAGGAAGTATGAACAAGTTTATTGACCTTGTGATTACCCTCGAAATTGATAGAGACATCCCAGCGATAGTAATCTGGAATGCGAAACTGGTTGCGTAAAGCGTAATGGGTCCTCGTACTATTTCCAAAGACATATTGTGAGACCGGATAGGTGATCGGTCGACCTGTATTATATACAAAATTGCTGGAAATACTTAAGCGTCTCGAAAACTTGAAATTACCCACCAGGGAGACATCGTGTGGTTTGTCTACATTAGCGGGAAAGGACTCCCCTTCGTTGATGATCTCATCCGGAAATGTTCCATCTACTTGTGAAAAAACTCTGGAATACGTGTAGCTGATCCAACCATTCAATTTGCCTCGTTCTTTTTTGATCAGAAATTCTACTCCATAAGCTCGTCCCAGGCCATTGATGATGTCTGTCTCTACATTGGGATTGAGCAGCAGTTGAGCTCCTCCTTTGAATTCGAGCATGTCTTTGATCCGCTTGACGTATACTTCGACAGATGCTTCAATGGAGTTTTGGCGAAAATTGCGATAATAACCAAGAGACAGTTGGTCTCCGATCTGAGGACGAATATGTGGATCACTCAACTTCCAGGTATCTGTGGGTGAAATGGAAGTTGTATTGGAGAGCATGTGTATATATTGACGTAGGCGATTGTAGCTAAATTTGAGCGAACTTTGGTTATTCAGTGCATATCTCACGGATAGACGACCTTCCGGTCCTCCGTATGACTGTACACGTTCCCCCGATTCATATTGCGTGCTACCAATTATATTGTCCGGTATTCGTGGCGAGTCTTCACGATATTGTGCTACTTCATTGGGCCCCAACATGAAATACAGCGAATACCTCAAGCCCATGTAAAGTTTTAGTCGTTCATTGACATCCCATTCATCACTGATATACAGCCCACCTTCTATTGCCTGTTCCTGCTCAAGGGTCTCATTCACGACCAAAGATTCTGGCGATGAGGCTTGTCGGCTTCCTGGGTCCAGATTATACCGTATGACATTGAGGCCAAAGCGTACCTGATGCGCAGGTTGGGGAATGTAAGTGAAATCTGTTTTAGCTTCGTGATAGCGGATTTGATATTGTAACTCAAACGCTGTTTCAGGTACAGAGTCCGTCGAAACCATATAATTGTACTGACTGAAAATGGCGGAAGTTACGGCAAAGAGTTTATTGTTAAATAGGTGCTTCCAGTTGAGAGATCCATTTAAATTGCGATAGGTATAAGTGGTATCTCCATTGAGTACAAAATTATCCCGACTGAAATACCCTGAAGCATCCAAACGATCTTTGTCGCCCAGGTCCAGATTGATTTTGCCATTTATATCATAATATCCTGCGTTGCTGTTGCTTAGTTCAGGATCTTGCAAGCGATTAAGTATCCAGTCTGAGTAGGTCCCTCGTCCTCCCAGGATAAAGGAACTCCTATTTTTCTTAATGGGACCCTCCACTGTGAGTCGACCTGTAAACGGACCTACACCTCCCGAACCGACCCATTCGCGCTTGTTTCCATCTTTCATTGCAATATTTAGTACAGAAGAGAGACGGCCACCGTAGCGTGCGGGAATACCACTTTTATACAGATCAAAGCTCTTAATGACATCTGGATTGAATACAGAGAAAAACCCAAATAAATGAGAGGGGTTGAAAATCGGAGCCTGATTGATCAGGATAAGGTTTTGATCGGCATTACCTCCTCGCACATTGAAGCCAGACGCTCCTTCTCCTACTGACTGCACTCCTGGCAGCAAGAGGGCCGATCTGATCACATCAATCTCTCCCATCAGGGCAGGCATTTGCTTGAGGGTCTGTATATTCAACCTAGCCAGACCCATTTGTGAACTGCTGACATTGGCATCTCGTCCCGATTCAATAACTACCTCATCCAGTTCGAGAATAGCGGTTTCCATTTCCACGTCGAGCGCTCCATCTCCCAGTAGATCGATTTTCTGCTTTTTCTCTTCTTTACCAAAAACTCGAAATATGATCTCGTGTTTGTCGATAGGTAAGGTGAGGGAATAATAACCATATGGGTCCGTGGTAGTTCCAATTTGCAAGTCACTCACCAACACCGTAGCACCGATCAAGGGCTCTCCGTTCGAAATATCTCGTACATATCCTGCGATAGTAGCATTGCTCCTGGAATTACTACTGGCTTCACCGATTTCCAATACTTGCTGGGGGATAACCGGTGTTTCAGAAGGGGGGTCTGAAGGGCTAACTGGTAGGGGAGGAGAGAAGCGAATCTCATTTGGCTTGGGTTCTCTGACAATAGGACGGGGTTGGGTCAGGACCAGCGCTGTATTTTCGCTGATGGGATTGCCTTTGGTGAGATACACCTGGTTGTTGAGCGGGAAGAATGTAAGGTCCGTGCCCTTAAAGGTAGAATCCAGTAGCGTGGTTAAAGCCATTGGGTTTTGTGCCTGGCGGACCCGGATACCCTCCACCCATTCGGGGGCAAAGTAGAAACGTACGGGGTGCTGCTGTTCTAATTGCTGTATGAATTCTAGGAAAGAGCTTCCATTGTAGTCCTCACTTACCTGGATCTCGTTTACCTGCCCATATACCTGTATACTCAGCATGCTTATTAGACCTAGAAAGAAAAGCCTTCTCACTCTTACGTAGATATTTGCTATCATAATGAATCATAATAAGCGATCAATTGGACGAGTTGATCATCAGATATACTTCTGAAGCGAATCCCTTGTTGTTTGAAGTACTGGTCCATTTCGTCTTCGTGATCTTTAGTAAATTCGACCAGATCTCTTTTTCCCTTTATGATCCAAAATGTCTGATCTCTTAATAAAACATGAATACTTTCTTCGAAGAATTCCCCTTCGTTGAAATAATCGTCCTTGTTCTTTTGAAAGCGTTTTATCCGCTTGGCATATAGCTTTGACTTTCCCTCGTACAGCAATTCAAAATAGCCGGGAGTCAGGCTGGAAATTTCCTTTGTAGCATTTTCACCTACATCTATCAAATAGTCAAATTGTCTTTCCTGAATCCAAAAGGATTTTACCTGAAGCTCATTCACTCTAACAAACGTTTGATCTACCAAATTAGCAGCGTAGATGAGTGCATCCAGATGAGCATCATATTTTAAAGGGAGTTTGGGATAATAGAAGTGCTCGGTTTGCAAACTCCCCACTTTCCAATCTGTAGAAAACCAAAAAGGAATTCCCTTGGCTGTGGGAAAGTAATCTTCATATACCTTACCATGGATGAGCAGTCCCATCCCTCCGTGATCCTGGACATAGAGATACGCTAGTTTTTGTTGCTGTTGGGCAACTAACTTTTCAGGGGATTGGGCCTGGAGGCAAGTGTAGGAAAATGCAATCCATAGAACCATCAGATTATATCCATCGAAGATTCTGTATTTTATCATTTGTGGAGCTTTGTGGGTTTCGCTATTGAGTGTTGACTTATTCCGGGTATAAGAGCTTCCGTTAGAATTTGGAAGTACAGGTCTCGCAACTAATTTTGACATAGTTGGTGTTTGAACATTGAGATATTGCAGGAAATGTATTTTAGGAGTTGGGTCGATATAGTGTAGTATCCAATCTGCACGCGAATCCTCGTTCAGGATGTCGTCAATGTGTTTGATCATGTTTAGTAGTCCTTTTTACTCAGCTAAAGTAGACATCCTATATGGAAAAGCAAAATGTTAAGGGAGAGTGTTTTTCTTAGCCGCTCGAAAATAAGACTCAACTATACCTTCAGAAAGACTAGGATGCTTTCATACATGTGCTTACATTCTGTTTCAGAATAAAAAATGATCAAATATCAATTACGTACGTGGATTTTGAGCCTTTGTATGTTGGCTTCCCTGGTAATCATTGCTGATTTTTTGTTACCTGGAAGAGTATTTGTGGAGGAAGTCATTGAGGTTAAAAAAGAGCGCCAGCAGTATTATAACGCCGCCAGGAACTATCATTACTCCTACAAGGTGTTCACTCATGAGCATAACTTTTTTATCTCAGAAGATTTTGCCCAATTCATTCAGGAGCATCAAGCAATTACATATACTGTTTCCCCCATATTCGATGAAGTAAACAGTTATAGCCTACCTTCCTCTGGAACTAAAGGTATCTATTCTTTGAGAATTTTATCTGGGCTTATCCTTCCTTTATTGGTGATTGTCGCGATGGGTCTAGCGTACAAGTACGAACATAAAGTAAGTACGTTTGTTTTTGTCCTTCAAATTCTCCTGATAGCGGACTTAATATTCTTAATAGTTTAACAGGCAGTTTATATTCTTTATGTTCGAAAGTAGTATATTTTTATGGCAAAATATTTAGAGAGCGTTACTATCATGTGTAATGACATAATAGTACATTGAAAATCGTCTTAAGTGGGCGGAAAATGTTATTTTGTAAGTAAATACTAGCTACAGTGGATTCTCAATAAGAGCGTGTTCACATCCCTCTGGGGGAATTAATTTGGTATTTATTGAGAATTTATTAAACTATAAAATAGTTTAGTCCTTCGTCTTTCTGGCGTTTTAACCAGATATAACATTTCCATTCTAACTAAAACAGATATTGATGAAAAATCTATATAGGATAGTAATTGGAATCTTGATGCTAATGTCCACATCATGCACGGAGGAGGATGAGGAAACGGTCGAACCTGAACTAAAAAATGCGACTATTCAATTTGAAAATAATTCGGGAGACCCTGATCAAACCTGTTATGTACGTTACGGTAAATTTTATCCTGTAGTTTTCATCGTCAGCTACAGAGATATACAGGCAGATATTAGTCTTGGACCCAATAATGCAGGGTTTATTATAGTAAGTGTAGAAGATGGAGAAGAGATAAATATAAAAGTACAAGGTGCGGAGGATGATGTATTGGTAGCTGACGCAACAGTCTCGGTCCGTACGGACAGTCGCCCCCAGTCTTTAGAAAATACCCCTCGAATTGTGGCCTTTTGTGATCCCTGGGAGTTACAGTTTTCAGGCTTTTAAGTTGACTATGAGGAACTTCCCTATCAAGTTACCAGTATTAAAGCTATTGAATGTACTACTATCGTAGCTATTTTTTCATATGTCGTTATCACGCGTTCTGCCTATTTACTTTTTGCTTCCTCTATGAGTTTCCCGTTTTCGTAAATAGTTAGCATTTCTACTTTATGTCCTTTTTTAACAAATTCATACTGGACGTTTTCATAATTTAAATAAAAAGTATTGTGTGATTCGGGGAATAATTCCTTGGACCAGACTGGAATTCCATCATTGATGTCTGTTACTCTAAGCAGTTTCCCTTCTTTTTTTATGTTAACAATTCTATCTGGCAGCACATAATCCCCTACATATTGATTTAACACTGTATCTGATAGTTCTGCTTCAGCAAGTGGATGGTGGTCATAACTAATAATGCGAGTGAGCTTCCACTCATTGTCTATCAGTTTCCATAAAGCAGTCATTTTGCCTGAACCGACCACCTTTTCTGTTCCATCGTTAATCTGCAAATAGAATATATGGTCACAAAGCTCCAGT
>CAZZEC010000157.1:7319-13359 GCA_964652565.1 uncultured Bacteroidia bacterium | reverse complement strand
ATATCAATTTGAGTTCCCCACTACTCAAATCATTGATATTTCTTTTATTGTAAATATCTGTTTTTCTAATGTAATCCCTAAGTGTATTCCGCTCTATGAAACTTCTGCAGTAATATTTACCTTCTGCAGCCAGTTTGATATCGCTTAGCTCACCATAGTACTTTAATTCCTTGTTATATAACTTATTAAAGCGCTCCATTGCACTTTCATCATTCATGATTCTCGCGGGTATCATTCGCAGTACCATGATTTGTTTCGTTTCTCTATCGAATACCTTCTTAGTAGTGAATTCTGTATCTGGAAGCACTCCACGTATTTCAAATAATTCTGCAATAGTAGGTATACTTGTTCCTCTCTCTCCTTTAGGAATCGCAGGTACTGTAGTTGTCTGTCCTCCATTCCTTGAAGTAGACGTAGATGCAGATGCGGTTACCAATTCCTGAGAACCAAAAATTTGTTGTTTATTTTGTGTATCGGGCTTTAATGCAGCAATCTTTAATGCTTCCTGTATATTCCAGCGTATTACTTCTTTAGGTAATCCCAAACGTTCACCTCTTTGGATATACATTTCTTCGTATTCTACCTGTAGTTCTGCATCTACACATTTTTCACGAATCTCTGTCATCAATGCATCTCTTTCTGCTTGTGCTTTTAATTCAGCTTGTCTTCTTCTTTCTTCCTCTTCTCTTCTACGACGTTCCTCCTCTTCCCGACGTTTAATCTCTTCTGTACCCAAACTGAATAAGCCGGCAATGATGGCCTTAAAGTCGGCATCTTCATCTTGTGAAGGGGAAACCACTAACTTATCTTCAATCTCCATTTCCTGGATAAGATAGTCTTTAATCACAGGGTTCTTAAGATAATTTCCCATGAGAACTACTTCTTCGATCCCTTTCTCCACTAGTTTTTCTCTGGATATGTAAGGTTTTAATGCAGATCTTTCATAAGACATGTAGTCTTCATACTGTCTTTCAGTAATATTAGCCCTTGCGGTTATATTGATGATGTCATTAGATTTTATTACTGTATAGGTCCCATTTCTCATAGGATTTACTACCTGCTTACCTAGATCTGCCTTATCGTATTCGTCCAATGTTAAGCCTGATCTTTCAAATGCCTGGATAAGTTGCTCTAGTACGTTTTTTCTTCCAGACTCCATTCCGAGACCATCCAAATTTACTACACCATTTGAAGAACCATTCGAACTCACTCTCCCATTTTCTGTACCATAATATAGCATTACTTCATCGTCTAACGCATCTAAAATAATACTGTTGTACCCTTTGTGATCATTCCCTTGTATGCCTTGTAAATAAGCTTTACTGAGATACTCAGACCTAATGACTTCCAAAGAGCGATTATCAAAATTATTAATAGTCTCTATAAGACCATTCCTTATCGTTTTTGCATCTTCGTCTTTCGTAAATAGAGGTGAGAATCCTATGACTACAGGAATTCTTGAAGGGACCATTTTTCGTTCATTTCGCAATGCGTCAAAGTATTTTTGCTTTATCTCCGGAAGGTAGGTCCTGAGCGTATCTGTTGGATCAGAGGTTTGATATTTGATGTGATAATTTCCCTGAATTGTAAACAACTCAGGATGACTAAAAGCTGAACCAATAAGCAACTTTCTATGTGTAAATAAAATACATAACATATTTTAAAAATTTTGATTAGGCCTATAATCCTGTAACGTGAAATCCAATTTTATATTATTTTACCCCGCATAAGTAAGATTAAGCAATGTGTGTGAAGGTAGCGTCATTACAAGTGCCTGAACTTAATCTTAACTTACTATCCTAAAATAATGCACTTTTCCATACATCAAACTTTCAAAAGTATCAATCCATTAAATAGATGGTTTACTGGTAACTTTCTAAGCTTCAACAGAGGTCTGTAATACTACCGCAATTCAAATTTTATGGCTAATTGATGGTACACTGATACTGCTTCACCACCTTGGAACCCTGGTTTCCAGTTAGGCATCAGTGAGATTAATCTCAAAGCCTCTTCATCACATCCATATCCTATACCTTTCATAACTTTTGGTTGACGTATATTTCCGTTTTTGTCAATGATGAATCTCACGATAACTCTTCCTTCCACCTTTTCGGAGATCGCTTGCTGCGGATAACGCATTCCGCGATTGAAGTATCTCGCTAATCCATTATTTCCTCCTGGAAATTTGGGACTTACTTCTGAAGAAACCAGTACTCTTCCATAAGAAGAAAAATCGATATTTTGAGGTTGAGAAGATTCACTTTCCTTTGGTTGGGGTTCGGAAACAGTTTCTGTTTTTGCTTGCTTAGGGGTAGTCTCCGATCTCTGAGTAAGTTCTTGGGTTTGGGTTTGTGGAGATTCTAGTGCCTGACTCTCCAACATTGACTCACTACCTACAGAAGAATTAATAGCTGTTAATTCACGAATCTCTTCTGTTGTATGCTCTTCTTCCTGATTAGTGATATCATTTTCTTGTTCCTCATCAGGTATTTCTGTTGATATAGCTACGTCCTGGGTAGGAGGTGTAGCCTTTTCTGCATACTCTTGCTTGTTACTTGGGGTAGATTCGGGTTCAGGATCTGATGCAGAGGCAATATTCAATATTTTCTCTCTGACCATAGTAGTACCCGTAGAATCTTTCACCGTCATTTTAACCGTAAATCGCCCTGGTCTCCAGTATGTGAATCGGGTTACGGGTTCTTCCACTGTTCTTTTGACTCCATTCCCAAAATTGAATTCGTATTGCAGCGTACTATCAAATGTCGAAATAGCAAATATCAGTGATCTGTCCTCCACCCAGTTACCTCCAACATAGAAAGATGTATTTTCAAGGCTACTCGTATTCATATCTTGATTAGCATCTGTACCCTCAGCATTCATTCCCAAAACACCACCGCCTGATCCATTAGTAACATATTTGTTATATGATTCATCTTCAGCGATAATCTCTAGATATCGTTCCAGCGATTTTACGGTATTCGACCTTAAATCAAAAGGATAGTTGATGATCAGGGTATTACCATCTTCTTTGAAAAAATCGGCCACCTTGGTTATATTAAGGTCCTGATAATCGGCAGATACTACTTGAGGTTCTTTAGGGCTACTTCCAAAATACTGCCATGCGGAAACACTGGCAATGCCTACAAGTAAGATCAATACAATGACCCTTGTCCTTTTTTTGCGCACTTTTGATTGTTCATGCTTTTCGATCTGTTTGAGATACCGATCCAGATTCTGAGATGATGGAGTAATTTCTGACATAGCTTTTTATATTATAGCATTGATAAATACATGAAAACATCATAGTGTATCTTACATACACTACCACTGAGATTGATGTGCTACTAATTGATCTATTGGCGCAACGAGATAAATATTTATCCCAATTCACAATTTAAGTTACTATTAAAATAAAATTTCAGGATATTTTTTTTATTAAACTATAATAAATTAAAATTGGATGGTAATTTAACCTACGCCAATGGTTCAATACCTTGCAGAAACTATGCAACATTATGTAGATAAATTCTATAAAGTGGAATTTCCTTCCTCTTATAACAATAGGATCATTTTGAAGGGTGAATCGTTTTTATTTTGGCAAAAACGAATGTTTTTCTAAGTTAGTGAAGGAATCAATTTCTCTTTGATTTCAGAATGGACAATATATTCTCAATCTTAATATTTTTAATACAGTATTATATAATCGGCAATAATATGACTCAATATGAGTATTTATACTGATGGAGAAGTGAAATCATCTCAACATACTAACTATCCCAAACCTTTCTAAACATCTATGTCTTTGCTTCACAAATTGGATATGAAATATCCCCATAATATAAACCATATACTTATAGGAAATAACCAACTTTTCTTACATATTTATTCAAATAGTTGATAATTAATATGTAACAACTATTCCAATGGTGGGTTGGATGTTGCCAATTGCGTTTTCGATAAACTGAGTCTGGTAACGTGCTGGATCATTGGGGTCAGGAAGCGGATCTCCATTGTCATCTCTCACAACATCTAGTATAGGTTGCCCAGGTATTTCAAATGCATATAGATTTTGTATATCTAGAAACAGATTGAGACTCCAGGCATTAAAAAACCATTTTTTATCTATACGTACATCTAATTGATGAAATGCGTCTATTCTTTCCGTATTGATAAGGTTGAAATCTGGTACTTCTTCACCCCTAACGTCCCAGACTGACTGTAAACTGGATACCGAAACATTCGCAGGGGTATAGGGAGCCCCTGAAGTAAACCTCCATCTTGCACCTATCTCCCAGTCTTTACCAAATTTCTTACCACCTGTTAAGGAGATAATATGCCTACTATCCCAAGCTGAAGGGACAAACTCACTATCTCCATTTGTAAATTCACTCCTCCCTAATGTATAAGCAATAATCCCATAAAATCCCTTGTACAATCGCTGTTGTAATAAAAATTCTATCCCATATGCCCGACCTTCAGATATAGGAATGGCAGGTTCATTTCCAATTATTCCAAAATCCCCTCCCAGATTTGCAAGAGAGATAGAATCACGCGTGAGAAATGGGTAATTGTCATACATTTTATAATATCCTTCAATAGAAATCTTCGTATTCTTTTCTGTTAAGTATGCAAACCCTCCAACTATCTGGCGATTTTGTATATAAGTAAGGTTTTGATTGACTAATTCCTGACTATCTGTATCTCTATATCCAAGTACTATGTAAGGAGGATGTTGATAGAAAATACCTGTACTGAAATTGGCACTGAGCTTGGGTGTGAGGGCATAACTCGCTGAGAAACGAGGGGAAAATTGATCTAGTGGATTTTCCATTGACTCAGAGAATGTATTGGCATCCATGCGGGTACCTAGAGACAGCGTTAACCTATCCTTGAGTAATGCCTTACTAATCTGAGCAAAAGCGCCCCATTTGCTAAACGTCAACTCACTACTAAAGTCAAGGGTTCCAATTCTTGTTTCCTGAAAGGTGTTGCTGGTAAAAGCTACGATTTCGTAATTTGCTCCGTAATTCCATTTAAACCCTTGCTTTCGGGCTGTTCTTTCAACCCTTATTTTATATTCTGCTTCTGTAGAATTATAGTCAAATAATAATCGATCTGACTCATCGTTGTTTTGGTATTTGAATGCGTCAAATTTGATTTTATTCGTACTTAACACAACCTGCCAAAATCCTTGATCTCCAAAGTATTTATAACTTGCACCTGCTGTGTAGTTCCATTGGTCATTCACGGGAATATTTCCCAAGAGATAACTTTGAAGTTCGTCAGGATCTTCTATATCTGTGTTTAGTACAAAGTCGTCTATTGCTCCCAGTCCCAGCAGCGTGAGCTGGTGTCTCTGGCCGAACTGAAACTTGTGTTTGTACTGGAAATCATTATAAGTAGGGAGAAATGGGAGTTCCAGTAATTCGAATAAGAATTGTAAATACGACCTTCGTACAGAAAATAGAAAACTGGAGTTATCACCTGTCGGACCTTCGAGCGTCAGAGCCAAATCACTGGCACCTACTGTAGCAGTAAATCCCAATCTATCATCCCTGGCCGCTCGTTGACGAAATTCCAATACAGAGCTCAATGTATTTCCCCGATTAGCAGGGAATGCCCCAGAATAAAAGTCTACCTCACCAATAAAGTCTACATTGAGCAACCCCACAGGCCCTCCAGAAGCACCTTGCGTAGCAAAATGATTAATATTAGGTGTTTCAATCCCATCTATATAAAATCTGTTTTCATTGGGTCCACCTCCCCGTATCAAAATATCATTCCTAAAACTCACTGTACTGTTCACTCCTGGAAGGGACTGGATCGCCTTGGAAATATCGCGATTACCGCCAGGATATCTTTTGATTTCACTCGTCCCAATTGTTAGTAGTGAAAGAGGCGTTTCTTCTATTTTCTTGAATGGGGAAGCCACTATCTGCACAGAATCCAGCAACGTCTCATCTTCAATAAGACCTATTTCAAGTACATAGGGTTTGGAATTAGTTACTTGTATCTCATATACCAATTGCGATTGGTATCC
>CAZZEC010000157.1:0-7219 GCA_964652565.1 uncultured Bacteroidia bacterium | reverse complement strand
CATCAACTGATTGAAAGCTTTCAGGACCCAGAAGATAAACGTTCAAAACGAGTGAGGATAACACCTGAAGGCAGAAAGACATTGTATGGCATTATGACTGAAATGTCTCAGGTTGCACAAATCATTTCAGGGAATTTACCCCAGGAAAGATTGGAACAACTATTAGCCATGCTAAAAGAGCTTGAGCATTTTCACAACCACATTTATCAAAATGACCGAAAAAGTTCCATCCAGCATATTTTTGATCAGTATTTCGTTGAATAAGAAGAAAATGTATCTCAGTTAGGGCATTAAATGTAGTTAGTTCGCTTTCGATAATATAATGAAATGACAAAATAAGTAGAGATATATTTCAGCATATAGAAATCATTACTCCTTTTTTAATTCTTTTTTCCCACCCTGTACACTGTGTAGTAAACAGAAAAATCCTCTAGGTTTGTTACATATTATTTACAAACTATTTAAATTAATCCAGATGAATTACAAAGCAATTTATACCCTCACATTATTATTGAGTTTAGTCTTTAATGGATTTTCCCAAACCACCATAAGAAATGAACTTAATAACCAATTCATGCAGAATTTTACTTTTGAAAACGAAAGTGCTCCTACAATAATTATTATAGACGTGGGTTCCCCTTCTGACTTGTTGGAAATAACTATTGACAGTAAAATAGATGAAGGTATATTACAGGCAACATTGATCAATCCAGATAATAGGCGAGAAGGTGGATTTGAGTTGAAGTGCAACTCGAAATCAGGAAACAGCCACAATAAAAAAGAATCTTCTGTTAGCAACACAAACACTAATTCCAACAGTAACTCGAACGCTAGTAGTAATTCAAATAGTAATTCTAGTATTTCTGTCTCAGTAAATAGTGGTAGTAGCACAGGAGCAAAGGGGAATATGAAGAAAACTATTGATAATCCTCAAACTGGTGCATGGAAACTGATAATAGATACACAGAATGTCACAGGGATTATGAGAGTGGGGATAAATCAGAAAGAATAATAACGAATGTCAAACTTTCGAGCTTGGATTTTTACTTTTTGTATGGTTCAAAGCCTGGTTTTAAGGGCAGAATTTACATTAAAGGGGCAAATACACGTAGATAGTGTATGGGAGCCTATCGTGTATTTGTCCTTGATCCCGTCTTTTGAGGAATTGCACACTGTATCACAGGAAATGATAGTAGCATGGGCAAGGATAGATACGGATGGGAATTTTGTGCTTAAAGGAGACCATCTACCAGAAGAAGATCAATTCTACCGGTTGCATGTCAGCAAGAAGGGAGATCCGGCAGCAACGATAATCATAGGTGGAAGAGAAGAAAATTTCCGATTTTTGGTCCTGAATAACCATGCTCAATGTCATCTTGAGGATACCAGCATGTATGAAAAGCAGTTAATCCAAGCATATGTAAACTGTTATCCCAATTTATTATTATCAGAAGTAGATCACATGGTTTCTTTTGAAGAAAGCATAAATTCCGAATTTACTTTTGGGAAAGAATTGATGGAGTATGCATTGTATGAGAAACTTCGTCAGTTTGCTGATACAACGAACCACCCCCTCATAGCTTTGTATGCACTGTATCAAACTCCCTGGAACGATCATATCCAAGAACATGCCGATTACTATAGAAGATTAATCCAAAAGTGGAAATGGCATCCATCCAATCACTATTTTAATACGCTTAGTGCTAATATACCCAAAGCTACTTCTTTAAGACCTATATGGGTGTATGTGTTAATAGGGACAATATTCGGGATCTTATTAGGATGGATAAGTTATTTTATTTACATGCAGCATCGCATATTGTCTAAACAGACAACGCCAGAGTTACAACCAACTTCCAGAACGGATTTATATCAATTACTTTCCGTACAGGAACGAAAAATCTTTGACTCCATCAAAATGGGAAATACCAACAAGGATATCGCTACTGAAATGCACATAGAAGTTAGTACGGTGAAATCACATGTAAGAAATATTTATTCTAAATTGGGTATTAACTCTCGAAGAGAAGCGATGAATTTTGAAAGTGTCTCTCCCGCTGTTACTCACAAAAACCAGGGGCATTGATCAATATCAATTGACCCGACCGATTTTCTATAAGTTGACCATTATCTACGTTGTTCAAACACCCTGCTACTTCTACATCCGATTCACCTGTAATACTAATAGTCCCGGCATTGTTAACTTTAAGATATGATTGTGCCTGTCCTCCTGCCAGAAAGTTAAATCCCCAATGTATATTTCCTTCAGCATTAATCTCAAAGTTTGTGAAAGGAGTAAGCAGATCGAGATGTATAATGTATATGATGATCCTAGTTATGAGGGGATAGTAGATTCTTTAAAAAACAAGTTATCACAATTGAAAAAAGAGTGTGAAGATACGGATGATCAATATCCAGAATTGGAACAATTAGCCAAGGAATATTATTAGCAGGGCAAACGCACTAAAATCATTAACAGCTGCTAATCAGTAGCTTAAATTGATTCAATATATAAATATTTTAATCGCAATTGACTAACAATGAATTATTTATAAAATTTGGTGCGTTTGCCCTGTATTATTAGTGAAAATGGTGGCAGCTACCTTTCTGGAACTAATTTAACAATAAGCCCCCCTGAACGATGTTCTAACAATAAATAGATAAATCCATCAGGTCCTATTTCTATATCTCTGATTCGAGCAAGATCGGTTAATACAATTTCTCGATGGATTACAGATCCATCTTCAATGACATATCGATGTAGTTCTGATGCTTTTAATGTCCCTACAATCAAATTTCCTTCCCAACCAGGATAGGTATCTCCATGATAAATAATCATGCTTGATACTGCCGGAGACGGGGTAAGATCTATTATAGGTTGCTCTATATCTTCTAGGTTGAGTTCGATCCCTAATACGTCGCCATAGGCAATTGGGGAACCATCATAATTAATGCCTTTCGAATACAAGGGCCATCCATAATTCTTTCCTGGTTCCAACAGATTGATTTCATCGCCACCTCTCGGCCCCATTTCTGTTCCCCAGAGCTTATTCGTGCTTGTATCATATTCTAGCCCTTGGGGGCTACGATGTCCATAGGTCCATATAGATGGGAGGGCATTGGGATCGTTGAAAAACGGATTATCATCGGGAATGCTACCATCTGTGTTCAATCGATATATTTTACCATAAGGCAAACTTAAATCTTGAATTCCCAAATAAGCCTCATAAAACCCTGGTGGATCAGGACTATATAACCTTGCGCCTACACTCAAGAATACATGTCCTTCTTCATCAAAGCAAATGCGGCCCCCCGACGAATTTTCAGGTGTGTAGGTATAGTTTGCAGTATCTGTCGACCAAATGGTTTGTTGATCTACCCATTTTCCCCCCTTTATACGTCCCCGGATGAGTTTGGTCATAGATACATCTAGCCCAGTAGCACGACTCACTTCATTACAGGCTGTACACCGTTCGTTGAAACTAAGATAAATCCATCCATTTTTTTCATATTCTGGATCTAATGTAACATCTAACAACCATCCCAGTCCATATAATAATCCATGCCCAGGGTCGTGGGTTCCATCATCATAAATTTTAGGTATACCTTTAATAAGCGCAGACTGCTTACCTTCTGGAGAAATGATGCTTAATCCTCTCGTCTTTTCAGTTAGAAGAATAGAGCCATCGGGTAATGGAGCTATGGAATAAGGCCAGGGGTGAATATCTTTGATTACCGTTTCAATCCTAACATCCAACAGTTCAGTACTTATAACTTCGGTGAGTATCACTAAGGGATTCTCAATATTGAAATCTGTCATCGATTTCCCTTCTCTTGTCTCTGATATGTAAATGGAAACTCCCCGTATCTGGGTCTCAGTTAAGGTATTAGCAAAGGCTGGCATTCCTTTTACAAGTGAACCTTGCGTGATGATGCTCATTAAATCCGGTACTGCATTTCCATAGGTTAACACTTCTCTCAATAGTGAGGGTCCTTGGGGAGTACCTTGCAGATCTTTTCCATGACAGGCCAAACAATGATTATCATAAATGATTTTATTGGGGTCTTGATCACTTGTGTTGATCAACCCAATTACTATAAATGGAATACAAACGATCAGTATACCAATCAGAATTTTATTTTGGAGTTTCATGGTAATGGTATTATCACTTTGTCAAACACGTTTCATGCGATACATATAAGATAGCCTCCCTTATGAAAGGTTGAAAAAAGCATCGCAGTTCGAACAGTGATTTTTGATATGAGTACGGACTTGATTAGGTATCAAAAGGCAGAAGGACCTCCGGAGGGTGTAGAATGTGTGGAGATCCTTCTTGCACAGCAGTTGTGGAGTGAGTAAATGAAGTAAATGTGCAGGCGCTATAGGTACTTAAAGGCGTATATTACTTTTGTTCAGGAGGAGTAAATGTGTAGCCCATTTGCATCATCAATTCTGCTTCATTGATGTGTTCCCACTCTTCAACAACTTTGCCGTTCTCAACCTTAACGATAGTGATTCCTTTTACATTTACAGATTTCCCACTTTCTGCATGTGTACCTTTCCCGGTCCATCGAGTTACAATCCTGTCATTTGTACATATTACATCCAGATTTTCTCCACTCGCATCAGGCCACTCTGCATAAAATTTCTTTGCCCCTTCAATAATAGCTTCAAGCCCTTCTACAGTACCCTCCGAGGTATGTCTCATTGCACTCTCCTGATAGATATTTGCCATCAACTCAGGATTTCTTTCCTTCATAGACTTATCCATAGCATCGAGAAGATCTTGATGTTGTTCACATTGTGCTAGCCCATTCATCGTGTGACAAATGAATAATAATGCCAAGGTTAACAATTTAAATAAGGATTTCATCTTGTGTGTATTAATAGGTTTTGGATTAATTATAATATAGTAAAATGTTGGAACATTAGTTTAATTAGTTCCATTAAAATTCAAAATTTTGATGATTATGACTAACTCAGCACTTATAATCTGAATCCTCACACTTATCAATCCATCCCAAATAGGAAATTCCGATTGACTATCATTACACCATTAAAATTATTCTTCCTGAAAACAAATGCTACAAAAGATGATAAGTATTTGAATGAAGAATGTAATTATCAGGTGTAATATTAACGGTCAATTTTTTATGAACAGCAATTTTTTACCACGTTTCCTTCTCTTAATGATGCTCTTTTCTTCCCAATACTTTTTCCTAACACAACCCGTACTTGCCTGGACACATCCATCGGACCCTTTAAAAGAATTTTGGGAAGGATATTCAGGTTCTTATGCTCCTGACACATTATATCGTTTGGGGATGGGGGTAGATGTATTTGGAGATTATGCCATTGCAGGTACATATTTTGGAGGCGCACATCTTTATCAACGGGATTCAAATTCTCCGTCTCAGTGGAACCTGTTAAAGGAAATACCTCTACGAACTACGCATGGAGGAGCTGCAGTAGCTATCAACGATGAATATGCCTTTGTAGGTAATCCCTTTAAGTATGGAAATAATACATATGACAGTGAAGTACTTGTGTTTCATAAAAATGAAGGAGGTACCAATCAGTGGGGGCAAACACAAATTATTACAGTTCCTTATCCTCGACCATCAATGTATGGAGGGGATGGGTTAGGCTACTCCCTGGATGTAAGTGGAGATATTTTGATCATTGGAGCGCCAGTAAGAGGAACAGCACTTATTTACATTAAAGATGCTAATGGCATTTGGCAATTTACCAAAGAGCTGGTCGCGAGTGATGCTACAGAATACGAGCGTTTTGGCCACACCGTCGCTATAGATGGAGATATTGCGGTAGTGGGCGCAAACTACGAAACAGAAGATGAGAATGGTCAGAATTTCATATACTATGCAGGTGCTGCTTATGTATTTGAGCGAAACGAAGGGGGAACGGATAATTGGGGGGAAAAAAAGAAACTGGTTTCTCCCAACCGTTCGCAGTGGGGTAGATTTGGCGAAAGTGTAGATATCGAAGATACCTGGATTGTTGTGGGTGAACCTAGTGCAGACTCTGGTGCTGGTGCTGCCTATATTTACTATCAGGACCTGAATGCTCAGGGAGGTTGGCGATATGAAAAGAAATTATCTCATACTTCCCTTGATTATGATTTTTTTGGGTTTTGTGTTGAAATCAATGAAGAATTAATTGCCATTGGGTGTCCTTTCGACGATTTTGACGAAGGGGGAGATAATGAGTTACAGGAGGCTGGCGCAACGTATCTGTATGCTCAACATGAAGGAGGAACTGATAATTGGGGTAGTTTACAAAAGATCGTAGCAACAAATAGAGATACCCTTGACCATTTTGGGGGATCTGTAGCTTTGCATCAAGGTGATCTCTGGGTTGGGGCTCCTGACAAAGGGCTTCCTGTGAACGTTCCGTTACTGGGTCCCAATAATCCTATGCAATTAGGATCCGTATATTTTTATGGAAAAGAATGTACATATACCCAATCAAATTGTGGTCCGAGTGTAATTGGTGAAGTCGGTACCTTAGATATTCGTCATCTTTGGGTAACAGTAAATCTCCAGCATACTTATCAATATCCCATTGTGGTCGCAGGACCTCCCAGTAGGAACGGGGGCGATCCATCAACAGTTGCAGTCAGAAATGTCACTAACAATAGTTTTGAAATCAGGATACAGGAATGGGACTGTTTAGATGGGAATCATGGCTGGGAGACGGTGTCATATATGGTAGTAGAAGCAGGTACCTACACACTCCCCAATGGAAGCCAGTTAGCTGCAGGAAAATTGTCCGCAGTAGATCATCAGTGGCAAACATTTATGTATCCTGAAACATTTAGCAACAATCCCGTAATTCTCGCTCAGCGCACATCTAACAACCTATCAAATGCCTTAGTAGTTCGAATCAACCAAAACCAAACGCATTCACAGCAATTTACAGCAAAATTACAAGCACAAGAGGGAATCAATAGCCTAGGAGCTACAGAGGAAGTAAGTTGGATTGCCATAGAACCAGGGCTACAAAATCAGGGAATTTCCTTTGAAGCCGATTTTACAGGAAGGAATGTAAAACAGCAGTGGTACACACAATCCTATCAACAAATACTCTTTAGTTCTTCTCCCGCTTTACTCGCAAATATTAACAGCAACTACGGGGGGGATCCTGCAGGACTGCGATACCAGAATAATACCAATACTTCTATTGAGTTTAAGGTTGAGG
>CAZZEC010000156.1:3713-13467 GCA_964652565.1 uncultured Bacteroidia bacterium | reverse complement strand
TTCGTATGAATCGCAATGCCTCTGGATTATATCATCCTGTTATTCTTCAACACAATGCTAACCCTTATCATTTCGAAAAACGAGAGCAATCCACCTATATCTTAGAAGCATATAATCAGTTGTGTGGGGATCAATTCACCCTATATCTGGATGTCGATGAGCGTCATATCATTAATCATGCACATTTCTATGGATACGGATGTGCCATATCCAAAGCCTCTACCTCAGTATTAGTCTCTTTACTGGAAGGACATCCATTAGAATATGTAAAGAAGTTGATACACACCTTTTACCATGAAGTACTACCTGAAGGTCGTAAAGAAAGCTTAGAAATTATACAAAAGATACCTACGGAATTTGATGCATTTGCTGTAGCAAAGAATTATCCCTCAAGAATCAAATGCGCTACTCTGAGCTGGGATGAACTGCACAGATTTCTTAAAAAGTAGAAAAAATTATCTCCCACCTGCAACTTTTCACTATCCTTCTGTATCATATCCTCAATAGAACCTATCATTACAACCCTTACTGATGCTTAAGAATTATTTTGTTATCGCTTGTTGATTATTGTACTTAAGTAGGTCGATTAGATATGCGCTTACCAACTTCTTTGCTAAATACTTTTTACGAAGTAATGAATAATAAAAAAGTTATAAAGTAAGGTTAAGGATATTGTCTAGGTAATTCTTTTTGTATTTAACTACACTATATGGGTTTTTAAATTTAGAATGATAAAATTAACCCATTTATTATTACCTAAATGAAATATATCAGCCTTTCAGTATTGTGCCTATATATGAACCTTGCATGTGTAGCGCAATCCAACGAAGTTAAGCCCTTAAAAAAGTGGAGAATTTCAAAATTAAGCCTTTCCGTATCCAGGAACATGGAACAAATCAACCATGACAATCATGAGTATTTTGTGTCGATGGCACACGAGGATCTGTCGGATATAGTAAAGGGATTAAATTTTGATGGACATACCTTACACCCAGATAACTGGAACACTCATACAGTCAGAGCGGGTGTTACCATTGAGTCTGCCTTACTCAAAAGATTGGCGTTCAATATAAATGTATATCATACGGGTAACTACTATGAGAAATATTCATATCTGGATAGCTACAAAAGCACTAATGGATGTAGGGAATCTACTAGATGTGATTATTTTGGTTTTACGTCTGGTGGAAATGAATTGGGTCTGGATTTTTCTATTCAAAAGTATTTTCCCTTGAAGTGGGTTACTTTTTATGGAGGGATAGGAACCAATGCTGGGTTTACATATGACAATTTTTTATCCATGGGAGGTACTCAGTCATTTATGAGAATAAATGAAGGTGTAGACCCTATAATAATACATGCAGGTGACGAACCTTATGAAGGCTTTACAAATCTATTTAATTGGGATTATTACTATGACAGCATTAGATTAAAGAATGGGTTTCGACAGCGGTTTTTTCTGGAGGCGGGATTAAGTGTTACCCTTCTTCAAAGATTAGAAATTGGAGGTTTCTATCGAAAAGGCATTGGCTATCAAGCGGTTTCCGGTACATCAATGGAGTCAATGAGTCATAGCACGCAGACCCTTACTGTAAACTGGAAGTTTAATTGATGCTTACAGGTAGAAGTTCTTCACCTGAATGATCTCTGCAATAATCGACAAAGCTATTTCCTGCGCGGACTGGGCATTGATATCCAGACCTATGGGAGCATGGATTCTCTCTATCTCTGCGTCTCCAAATCCAGCATCTTTAAGTCTTTGCATGCGTTTCTTATTTGTTTTCTTTCCACCTAATGCTCCAATATAAGCGACATCAGCACGTAAAAGGATTTGTAATGCCTGATCGTCAATTTTGGGGTCATGGGTAAGGGTAACTGCGTAGGTATAGGCGTCAAAATGAAAGTCTTTAAGTATTTCCTCAGGCCATTGTCTATACATGTTATGAGGTTGAGTAGGAAATTGAGTCTTTTGAGTGAAAAGACCTCTGGGATCAATCACATGCGTTTCGAATCCAAATGGATGAGCTAATTCTATCAGGTGTGTGGTAATATGTGTAGCCCCAATTATGATGATCTGGCTTTTTCTTGGAAAGACATGTGCAAAATATTTCGTATGATGATGTGTAATCACCTGATTTTTGCGTTGAAGAAACGCTGTTTGCGCAGCATTAATCAAAGTAAGGTCAGTTACGCTTCCAATGTTTGTCCCATCGGGATGAACCAACATATGCTGAGGGAGATCTTCCGACATCCGTTGTAACCAGACGACTCCTTCATTATGTTGAATAGAGCGTTGGATGTCTTCCCATATTTTTTTTTGAAGTTCATCTTTCATGGATAAAAAAGGAGCTATAAATACATGTATTTCACCTCCGCAACTCAATCCTACTTCCCACGCTTCTTCATCCGCCACACCAAAAGAAAGAACCTTTGGTATACCCGTTTCCATGATCTTTTGGGCTTCTTGTATGACTGCACCTTCAATACATCCCCCGCTTACAGAACCTAACATATCCATATCTTCAGAGATCGCCATTACTGCTCCAACTTTTCTGGGAGCTGACCCCCAGGTCTTGACAACTGTAGCCAATGCAATCTTTTTACCCTGAGTTACCCAATCCTGTAATTCCTTAAATATATCTAGCATTGTAATATAAAATTAACCTCCAGATAAAGCCTGTAGAATGAATATCTCATCCGTTTGTGATATGGATATATCCAGTTTATCTGTTTTGTGTAAGAGTTCGCCGTTGATGAATATATTCACATGCTGTCGAAGCACACCAGATTCATCAACAATATAATCCTTAAGTCCAGGAAAAGACGCTTCTAATTGGTATAATACATCCTGTAGGTTTTCTGCCTCAACCTGTATTTCTTTCAATTGTGGGAAAAATCGTTTTAAGGCAGAAGTAAAATTTACTTTTGGCATAATAATGTATATCCTTCTTCTACTAAGTCCAAACGACAGAAGATCGCAATCCTGTAATATTATTCTCTCTATCAAGACCCACTACATATACTGGATGTACAGGATCTACCCCCGGCTGGTCCAATCCCTGAATGATGACGTGAATACTCCTCAGTGCACGTTTCATTAGATCTACTAATTCGATAGCCCTTTCAGCTAGTTCTGGATCAACAGCTTCTGTAAGTCCAATGAGTCTATCAAAGTATTCGAATGCAGGTTCAAATCTTGCTATGGCTTCTGAAGGATTGGTAGGGTCTAGCCCTAACGCTTGTATGAAGTCAAGTTCAGTTAATCTCAACAAGTTACTTTCTTGAAAGAATGTCTCGAAGCGCTCACTACTTTCAGATCCAAAGTCGTCGAAGAAAAGACCTTGTGAAAGAGATTCGAGTTGATCTAGCAATGAATCTGACTCAGGTTCATATACTTCTTGTGCAGCTCGTTTAAGATTTTGAGCGATTTGAATGGCTAACGGTCCAAGGGTAGATATTCGCTCTTCTTCTTCAAAAGATAAACCGTTAGGATCTATCTCAAATTGAGCAATGATATCCTTTTTGATAAGTGTAATCACATTTAAAACATCTACTTTTGTAACTCTGGCACCAGATGAGTTATCTATTCGGTCTATATATCTATACAATGAATCAACTAATGCCTGCTGGAAGCCAGAAAGTGCAGTAAGTGTAGTTCGAATATCTCGTCTACTGACAATACCATCTTCTCCGGCAGCAGAAATAATAATTTCCGATGCCCTGTCTAAGGTATCAAATACTTGTTGTATAGTGGTGTATTGCATAGATGTTTCAAATCTAAAACGTTACCTGCTTTTCGAGGGTTTCTTCTCCTCTTTTAACAACAATGTTAACTGTATCACCAATTTCATATTTACTCAAAGCATCCATATAAGAGTAAATATCTGTAACTTCATATTCTCCAATTTTGATTACTACATCACCATCCATAATTCCACCCTGTTTCGCAGGTCTATCATCTAGCACTGCATCAATTCTCATACCCTTCCCTTCGTGGACATAGTCAGGCATTACGCCTAATGATACTTTGAATTTTGAGACCTGTCTTGATTCACTTTCATCTTTCGTTTTTGTAAATGTTAAGGATGTATCAGATTGAACATTTTCAATCAACGCTAGCATAAAATCTCCAACGTCTTTTACTCCTTGAAAATTGATGAGATAGCTATCATCTTCGGGTTTGTGGTAATCTGTATGCTGGCCTGTAAAAAAATGAAGAACAGGAATATCTTTTAGGTAAAAAGAGGTGTGATCGGAGGGACCAATGCCAGATTGCGTCGTCTTAGGGCTGATGTCAGCTACTTTAATGGCATTTACTGCTTTTTCCCAGGATGGAGACGTTCCAACACCATTTATAACCAACACCTTATCTTCATTCAATCTCCCAACCATATCCATATTGAGCATATAATTTACTTCTTCCAAATTAAGCCATGGATTGTTGACAAAGTATTTGGATCCATAAAGTCCCATTTCCTCTGCTGAGAAAGCAATAAACAGATAATTATTACGCTTTGCATCTCCTTTCACAAGTTGCTCTGCTACATAAAGCATAGCTGCAATACCACTGGCATTATCATCAGCACCGTTGTGTATAGCTTCATCCCCTACATGTCTGGAGCCAAATTTTCCATAACCCAGATGATCGTAATGTGCGCCAATGATTACCGTATGAGACGCTCCATTGTCTATGTAGCCAATAACGTTTCTGGCAGTACGAGCTTCTCCACTTCCAGGAGCAGCATGAGGATTGTTATTAAATGTAAAATCAAACGTTTGAAACCAGGATGCATCCTCTTTTAAGGGTGTAAGACCTATTTCGCTATATCTTCTGGCAATATATGTAGCTGCCAGATTCTCTCCTTCGGTTCCAGGCTCTCTTCCTTGTAATACATCTGATGCAAGATAGATGATATCAACCTGAATATCTTGTACCGAGTAGTCAATATCTTGACTCTTACAGATAGGTATAAAAAAGCTCGGTAGTATAAAAAATAGTGTTACAATAAATCTCATATGCATTTTCTTTACTCAATAACAAATATAAAGAAAAGGTGTTAATTGATCAGTAATCGATCTTTGACAGGATATAATGATGAATATAGAAATTATTAAGCTGGTGTAGATATCTTACATGCGTTTCTTCGCAACTTCTTCCAGTTTATCCAGTGAGCTATTGCTATACATACCCCACCTATTGCATTGATAACGTGAGAGAGATCTTCAGTAAATAGAAAATGACCCAGTAGCATAATAAATACAGCGGAAGTGAAAATGATGACAGGTAAAATACTCTTGTGTACTTTTATATAGCCATTGATCAATGATATAGAAGCAATGACGATTGCCATGAGTATCATAAATGTCTCGAAAAAATGATCATCAACGAATATACCCGTACTGAATACAGATAAGGTGGCTAGGATCGGTAGAATGGCACAATGTACTGCACAAAGAAGTGAAGTTGTGATACCTAAAAAATCCCAATTAAATGCTAATAATTTTTTCCTCATGCTTATAGCCTAACGTATAAGATTAATTGAGTGTTGCAAATTAGCAACTTTTTTATTTTTGCAATGCGGTTGCAAAAGTAATAAAGTTTATAATCCCAACCTCGAAGTTGTAAAATTGTAAAAAATATAGTATATTTATTTAAATATTAGTAATTATAAAGGGCTAAATTTATTTATATCTTAAACAAAAGCCCGGTATTGTTATACATTCTTATGAAAATCGAAAGAAAAACTTTAATATATCCTTTACTTTGTTGGGACGTAGCCTATGGCTTCAAGCCTTTTTTTTGGGGACCTCATAGAGACATCCTCAAGCTTGAAGCTATGCAGGAAGAAAAATCTTGGCATACGGAAATAAATTTCCAAGACATGCTTAAGCGGTATAAAGCTGTTATAGTTACTACACTTGAGCAGAATATTGAGTGGGTAAGTACAGGTTTTCAACATATGACAGGTTATGCACCTATTGAGGTCATCGGGAAAAACCCTGGGTTTCTACAGGGCGATACACCCAAAAGTACTTCGGATACGCGAAAAATTAGTCAGGCACTCGTTGATGTCGAGCCCGTACACGCAAAAGTGCTTAATTATAAGAAAAGTGGAGAACCTTACGTTTGTGAACTGGATATATTTCCTCTTTTCAACGAGGATAAAGAGTTGGTTAATTTTATAGCTTTTGAGAACGAATCCACTCCGCTCAATACTATGAGACCATATAAAGTTTGATGCTTCAACAAATCAACAGTATTATTGGTTTGTTGATAGATGAATAATACGTATCCTATCCCTAAAGAAATAAACTCAGCATTGCGATCTCGCATTGCTGAGTTGTCTTCTTCGCTTTGCAATGGTTTGTACGAGCGAGATTTACCTATGAACCTTGCTCTTCTCGCTGCTTTGGCGGGTGAAAGTATTTTCTTACTTGGACCTCCTGGAGTTGCAAAGAGTCTTATTGCCAGAAGATTAAAATACGCTTTTAGATCAGGTATTTCCTTTGAATATCTGATGAGTAAATTTAGTACACCTGATGAAATCTTTGGTCCAGTATCCATTAAGAAGCTTAAAGAAGAAGATCGATATGAACGCCTGACAGATCGATACCTTCCGGGTGCTAATATTGTTTTTCTCGATGAGATCTGGAAAGCAGGACCAGCTATTCAAAATGCATTATTAACCATTTTGAATGAAAAAATCTATAGAAATGGTGAAGTTGATATTTCTGTAGATCTGAAAGTAATCATTACGGCTTCAAACGAGCTTCCTTCAGGGAGAGAAAGTCAGCAACCACTATGGGATAGACTGCTCATACGGTATCACATGGATGGTGTGAAAGAAAATAGAAATTTTCTAAAGATGATTACTGATACACAAGATGTGTATGAAGATCCTGTAGAAGATTATTTAAAGATTACTAATGAAGAATTAGAGGAGTGGAATGTAATTATCAACGAAATTGAAGTTCCTCCTGAGGTGTTGAATACCATTCAGGTAATACGACATAAAATAGATCAATACAATGAAAAACCTAATCGAGAAACTGACCCTATACGTGTATATGATCGAAGATGGAAAAAATTAGTGCGGTTACTCAGAACTTCCGCTTTTCTGAATGGTAGGAAACACGTTGATTTAATGGATTGTTTTTTAAGCATTCATTGCTTGTGGAGCCACCCCAATCAAATCGATATATTAAAAGAGATCATCAGCGAGACCATCCGCAAACATGGATATACGCTGGCTGTTAGTCTACACCAACTTAAGAAAGAACTTTCCGCATTTGAACGGGAGGTAGAAGCGGAAACGCGCATCAAACATCTTATTGCAGAAGATATGCTCATGGTAGTACAAGAAGAATACTACCAATTTGTACTGGAGGAAAAACCTTTTCAAGGTGATTTGATCAAAATACCTGAATTTAATAAACTCAATCGGCAGGAATTTGAAGTGATCAATATTTATGATACTTCACTTACACTGCGCCACAGGTTGAAGGCAAAAAAGAGCGAAAAAGAATTTGCAGTGGATATTATGTACAATTCGGTTACGACTACCTACGATCTCATAACAGCGAAGTCTGAGCGCAAAGAAATCATTTATAAAAAGCCTCATCCTTTAATTGAAAAGCACTGGGAAGAAAAATTTAATCATCTCAATCAGTATATACAGAAGCAGATCAAGCGATTAGGTGAAGACGCACCCCAGGAGATTCAATACTTGAAAGAAAATTTATTCGTAGATACTGAGTTAAGTAAGATTGTGCTTGCAAATATGGAAGAGGTCGCAAATGCATTAAATGACTTACAACTCAAATTGGAAAAAATTCAATATTCATATGCGAGTTTGTAAAGTATAATCAAACTAACTTGTCAGAATAATTAGTTTAAAGACGCTGAATATCGTGAAAAATCACCAGGAAGAATTGAACGAGGAATTTGAAAGATTTATAGAATTTGGAACGATTCTGGATCGTAAGACACGTACTTATCTCGTACAGTATCTCAAAGCGAAGTATGATAAACATGTAGAATTTCCTGCCAATTTACAGTCAACCTATTACGAATATTTATGCAAGGCATTAGATCGCATATTTGATCGGGAAGAGTTAACATCACTTCTCAGAGAAAAGCCTGTACTTGCCAAACAAGTATCTACTGATACACTTACATGGATAAAAAAGGCCTACAGAGACATACAAACAAAAAATCCTTTTGAACAAGAAACTGAGCGCCTGGAGGCATATAACATCATGCCTGTATCTCGCTGGACTACGACCTGGTATGCAGTGACAAATTATGTGCAAAGTGTGTATGAGCGGCAGGAAATAGATACAGGGTTTTATGCACAAAAGTTTAAGGGATTGATCAAAGGCCGTAGTTATGAGGAACTAGATGAAGAATCAAAATGGGAGATCAAACGCATTTCACAGGATCTGCTGGCACAATGGGATGCTTTACTACAGGCCAAATTGTTGGAATACCAATTGAAAAAGTTGGAAGAATCCCAGGAGTCTTTCAAAGAGCTTCTTGAGGCTAAAGTAGAAGAATATCAAAAATTGCTCAAGATTATCTCTCCATTCGCTGAATATACTGGAAAATATTGGGACATGTCCAGAGCACTATGGGAAGATACGAGCTTCGATGTCCTGAAACAGTACGATGATTTACTTTCCAATGAAGCTTCCATCAAGGAATTGGCGGATATGCTGGGGAAAATGCGTGAGGCAGAGATTGAGACAGAAGAGGAAGAATTAGAGCGTGTGATAGTGAGAAAGCAATGGTATGAAGACAATACATTGAAGTCAGAGATTGTGGGCGTACATGAAAGCGATGATATCAATAATCTATTGAGTTCTGAAATTGCCCTGTTGTCAGATCCTGTTACAGAAACTGCTTTTTTGAAAAAGTTTGCTGATAAGGAACTGATGACGTTTCAATACTTAGACAAACAACTGGTTACAAGCGAACATCATTTTACAGAAGTTGATCAGCGGGTGAAAAAGAAAGATAAAGGTCCCTTTATCATTTGTGTGGATACCAGCGATTCCATGTCCGGTACTCCAGAGCATATAGCCAAAATATTGTGTTTTGCGATTTTAAAGATGGCTGCGAAAGAAAATAGAAGGGCCTATTTGATTAATTTTTCTGTGGGGATAAAAACGATCGATCTGTTCAACATTGCAGATTCATTGGAAGCAATCGCTAATTTCCTTCGTATGTCGTTTAGCGCAGGGACCGACATTTCACTCGCCTTGTATGAAGTTTTTCGTCAGCTAGAAGGAGAGAATTATCGAGACGCGGATGTACTGGTGATTTCAGATTTCATTATGTACAAATTGGACCAGGATATCATTTCAAGAGTAAAATACCACCAGCAAAATGGTAACACCCAGTTTCACAGCCTTATCCTCAACAACGACCCCAATGCAGAAGTTGTTAGCCATTTTGACAATGTGTGGTTATATGATCCAGAACAAAAGGGCATCATTAGAAATTTGGCGGGCAATTTGAGAGATATACGTGATAGAGAGTTGTGAAATTGTAGAATTGTTACATTGTGGAATTGTGATATTGTGGAATTGCGAAATGGTGAGCCATCGTCTGTAGTACCTTGTTACTTGTCGGTAGTCTGTCGTCCGTGGTCCGTCGTCTAGCATTGTCATTACTTCCTATACTGTGTTAAGTAGTCTTAACTTAATTCTTACTAATTTTATACGTCTACTTTACTTTGAACATTATTACCTT
>CAZZEC010000156.1:0-3703 GCA_964652565.1 uncultured Bacteroidia bacterium | reverse complement strand
TGATCCAGAACAAAAGGGCATCATTAGAAATTTGGCGGGTAATTTGAGGGATATACGTGATAGAGAATTGTGATATTGTAGAATTGTTGCATTGTGGAATTATTGAATTGCGAAATGGTGAGCCATGGATCTGTCGTTCCTTGTCCGTCGTCGGTAGTCCGTGGTCCGTCGTCTAGCCATCTACTTACAACGTCTTCAGATATTCTATCAAAGCGCTTCTTTCATCCTCTGTTAAAGCGTCTCCATATGAATGCCCCTGATTTCCATAGCCTGGGACTGTCGTATCATACGTTGATTGATCTTTGGGTTCTATCTCTACCGTATAATTCCAACCTACTGTCACATAATTGTAATCCGTGTCATCAAAAGTCCTTCGCCAATAGGTAGGGCGTAAATCACTATTTAAAAGTGTCTCTAACGTTGGGATAGATGCATTATGCAAATAAGGTGCAGTTGCCCAAATCCCATCCAGCGGGGGAGCCACGTACCCTTCTGAAGGTGCTGATCTTGCAGGTGAAGGTCCTTGTGAATACCAACTATTGTTGAACCATTCCTTCAATCCCGGGCTATTGAGTCTTTGGGCATATACAGGATCTGTCTTTACGGTTTTTACATCGAATACGAGATTGGGATAGGTTTCCTCATTACCATATGTACCATGGCAATGTTGACATTTGGCAATAAATAGTTTTTCTCCGGCAGAAGCCAGCGTTTGATCAATAGTCTTAGGATACTTGGGGGGCTCCAATGACAAGATCCAGGCAAGTACGTCATTAAAATGCCGATGAATATCTGCCGCCTGGGCACTATCTTTCATCATCACTGAGGCGACCTGCATCAAATGCTTAGTAAAATCTCCTCTACCTAATCCCGTGTAATACAATGCATGCTTTTTCTTCACATTCCATAGTGGAGGCACATCAGAAGCAATAAGATCTTGATTTAAGGGATAAACCAAGGTATCCTGCCAAGTGAGATCAACCGGATTTCGATAGGCATTAGAAGCTTCCTCAAACATAAATGCAGGATTCACACCTCTGAATGGAGAGTATAAGTAGGGAAACGTAACGGAAGCCCCTCTCTTAAAACGTAGAAACTCTTCCCGTTCAAGAGATTCTCGTCCATATTGTGAAATAACAAACCCATCCAGAATTTCGAGTGCCTCCATCGGTATTCTAGGTAAATTTGTTAGGCTATTTCCCAGTCCTGGAATGAATTTCCCATCTAATTTTCCGGAATGGCAGGCAAAACAGGTAAAGCCCGTCATCATTTGAGTACCCGTCTCTAATTCATACACATTGAACATACGAGGTACATTCGCAATTTCGCCTTCTCTCTGAAGTAAATTTTCAATGCCATTTGCGTTATTGAAAGCTGAACGAAACATGCTAAATGGTAATCCAGCTCCAATGTAATTTCCGTATCTAAGATAGTTCCAGCCACGGGTAGCATCTCCAGAAGAGTTTTGTACATAGGGTGGGATGGCTGTTGCTCCTGTTGGCAGTTTTTGATCCTTGTTTAAAGGAACAATATCTCCTTCAGACTTTTTATCGCAGGAAACGCCTAAGGAAACAAACGAGAATATAGATAAAATAATATATGTGAAATATCTTTTGAATAAGCTAAATGAAATCATGAGTAGTATTTACTTGTTATTAAGAAGTGAATATATATGTGCTGCGACAATATTAATCATGTATTACTAACTATTTATAGTACAAAACATATTATCCCCCCGCAGAGAAGGTTAGTGATTTGGAGAGGGTCGAAGAATCCGAAATGTGAATATATCGGTGGATGTCAGGGGGTGATCATATAGCTTAAGCGTGATTTCATTACAATAATTTTACTTGAAAATGATCAGATATTCTTTCTTTTGCCTATAAATTACAATCTCTTGATTTCAATTGTAAAAAAATATATCACCTACATATTATTACTGGTCTACATGGGCAGTGCGTATGATTATCCACTGTGGGAGCTTATGCACATGGTCAGTCATCAATTTGAAGTGTGGATTTCACATCAAGAATCTCAAGAGCTAGGTCATCACCCTTTCATACCAAGTCATTCTCATCATCACGATCATCGACATCATGCTCACTTCCATCATCATGGTATTTTGGAAGTAGTAGTAAAAACATGGAAATCACTAGATCATTTTCCCAACCAGCAGCTTCCTCTAACGCAAAAATTTTCCCAGCTTTCTATTCATATTATTAATTACGAAAACCGTAAGTATCAGTTATCTGTCAGCGAAAGAGAAAATACTGGCAGATATGTATTTTCGGTGAAAAATTTCATTGTAAGGGTTCCTCACCCCCCGCCCTGGACGTAGGCACTAAATATTCCATCGTATATCATCAATATTTTTTCCATCACAATGTGATGCAGGGACCTTTTTTTTAAAAATTTAATACTGAAATACATGAAATTTTTTATATATAAAATACTATTTGGGATGCTACTGTTGGGTAGTCCTTTACTAAAAGCTCAGACCACTATTACAGGAAGTGTCGTAGATCCCTATAACACGCCTTTAGCAGGGGTATGGGTAGCTGATACCGTAAGTAAACACTATACTACTACAGATGCCCTGGGTAAATTTATACTGGATCTTCACGAAGGTTCAGATATGCAGGTTTTATCATTTAAGCTTGTGGGCTATGAACCTCAAATGGTTAAAGTGGATGAAGAATCTCAAGCTTTGGAAATAGAGCTATCGCCAGATGTCTTTGAATTGGATGCAGTTCAGATTACTTCCAATCAAACTTCCAGTTTGCAAAGTATCAGCAAGGTAGACATCAATCTACGTCCCGTACTATCCTCACAAGATGTACTTCGTACAGTACCAGGACTGTTTATAGCACAGCATGCTGGAGGCGGAAAGGCTGAACAAATATTTCTACGGGGATTTGACATCGATCATGGGACAGATATACAGATCAATGTAGATGGGATGCCCGTCAACATGGTATCGCACGCACATGGACAAGGCTATGCAGATCTACATTTTCTTATTCCTGAACTCATTGAAACGGTCGATTTTGGAAAAGGTCCATATTATACCGATCACAGTAATTTTACGACTGCGGGATATGTAGATTTTCACACCATGACCCGTCTCAATCAAAGTAGCTTTAAGTTTGAAGTAGGACAGTTTAATACTTTAAGAGGACTGGGCATGTTTAATCTCTTGGGGGAGCATGCCAGAGAGCAGGGAAAACATGCATATATTGCTTCTGAACTTGTATTGACAGATGGACCTTTTGATAGTGAACAACATTTTAACCGAGTGAATCTATTTGGAAAATATACCCATGTAATGGATGATGAAAAGATTCTCACATTAGAGGTATCCAATTTCCGAAGTAAGTGGGACCACTCTGGACAAATACCGATCCGAGCGGTAGAAAGTGGTCAAATCAGCCGATTTGGGGCAATAGACGACACTGAAGGAGGATTTACCGGACGTACCAATCTGACGGCGAAATTGGTCCAGGGATATGATAATGGATCATTGATGGAGAACCAGTTGTATTATTCTCGGTATAACTTTGAATTGTATTCCAATTTTACCTTCTTTTTGGATGATCCCATCAATGGAGATCAAATTCGACAGCGCGAGATTAGAGATATTCTTGGATATAATGGCAAATATATGCTATTTAATGACTTAGCCGGAGGAGACCTGAGAACGACT
>CAZZEC010000155.1:0-13503 GCA_964652565.1 uncultured Bacteroidia bacterium | reverse complement strand
TTTTCTTGTACTGGAATAAGTTAATATGACATACTTAATATTGTCGCACCACTTATCTTCTTACAAGAACATATTACAAGATGCACTGAATGAAAAATACCTGGAAAAATGAAAATGATGTTTTTAGATTCCGATGTATTCTTGGATTTTTTACTTTATGGGCCCATACACTGCATCCCGAAAGCCCTTGTGGACCTTTCCCTGAAAGGGCATCACCTGGACAAAAAGTACTGCTGTTAACTCGTTCTTAGGGTCTACCCAAAATAAGGTACTAGCCGCCCCGTCCCAAAAGAATTCGCCTACTGCCCCATTCATCTCCTGACTTGTCATAGGTGGTGCTGTACGTACGGCAAAGTCGATTCCAAATCCTACCCTACCCTTGGAAGGCAGCCAGCTACTGTCCTCAACAGCAGGTAAATGGTTGGTAGCCATTAATTTCACAGTTTCTGGCTTGAGGATGGTAATCCCATTATACGTTCCCTCATTGACAAGCATCTGAGCAAATTTCATGTAGTCATCTATCGTTGCTTTCAGCCCCCAGCCTCCAGGTCTCATAGGCCAATGATCATAATTAATGGCATGAACCCTTTCATCGGGAATTCGACTTAAGCTATTATCCGTTTTATTATAAATTGCTGCTACCCTACTTCTTTTCTCTTCGGGGACAAAATACCCTACCTCATCCATTCCCAATGGATCTAACACTGCTTCTCTCATATATTCCTCAAAGGGTTTCTCTGTGAGCTTTTCCACCAGATAAGCTTGCACATCTACGGAAATGCCATACTCCCAACGCTGCCCGGGTTGATATCCCAAAGGTATTTTACTCAATTTGGTAGCCATATCTGAAAGCGATGTCTCCATATTCAGTAGATCTGCTTCACCTGTTACAATATCTAGCCCTAGGTCTGAACGCCTGGAAAATCCTGCACTATGACGTGTAATATCAGCAATAGTAATGGGCCGTGAAGCCGCTTCCAGGATCATTTCTCCCGAATCGTCCAATCCTGTAACCACCTCCATATCAGCAAATTCTGGAGCATATTTAGCTAGAGGATCGTCTAATTTAAAGGCTCCCTGGTCATATAATGTCATGAGTGTAGTTCCCGTAACAGGTTTAGTCATGGAATAGATGGTGACAATTGTATTTCTGGACATGGGTGTTTCAGCCTCCCTATCTGCATACCCAAATGCATTGAAGTATACTTCTTTACCCTTTTCAATAATCAACGCTGAGACACCTGCCACGATACTGTCTTCAATAAATGCCTGAAGTGTTGAGTCAATACGTTGTATAGCCATTTCATCTATGACCACATCTTCTTCTAAGACTGTAGTTTCAGTTGTGGGCTGACAGGCCTGAAAAGCCATAATGACACAAAAGATGAGCGCAATTTTAAACATGTTATCAATTTTGGTATCTTATACAAGCTAGGTATTTCTTTCTTTTTTGCAAAGATGAGAATACCTTGGACGTCATATCAATCCTGTAATCTGATTAGATTTTAATTCAAAAAAATAGAGATTAAATGAACACACCTATTCATACTACAAAAAAGCTTGAAAGATTAATTAAACCTATCATCAAACATGAAAAAAGCGAACAAGTAGGTATTCTTGGAAAGTGGAAGGCAACAGTATTTTATGTCAATAGGAAAAAGTGCTGGCTCATTACAAATGCTTTAACACGATACAATCTGATATTAACTAATATTACTTCGAAGAACCTGCCATCAATTGATAACACATTTAAAACGGAACTTCATCTCCAAATGGAATATGATGGTATAAATATGGATCTATCTCACTTGGATGAACTTATTGGAAAGCTTGAATTTTTACCTACAGATAATGACAAAAGTACAACCAGCTTCCAAAATCAAAGATTATTTGACTTAGATTGCTGGAAAGAAGTATATAGCAGCCTAGAGCAAATGCCTGTTAGAGACTTAAACCATAGAATTAATCGAGGCCCGTTTAAAATGGGTGTTGGATCGGGAATTTCAAATTACTCAGATGGTATAAGAGAAATGAAAAGGGTATTAAATCTTTAAGTATGATGATATACAACAAGTATATTTACTCAATGAGATCACTATAAAAGCCTCTGGTTCTTACCTTAAGTATCCACCAGTAATTCTTAGCAATAACTACAAATATTTAGTACTTGACCCAGCTTTGCGCGTAGTAAGGTGGTTTATACATAATCCCTAATTTTGTGTTATCTAATCAGCGTTTCGTGTTATGAGCTTAAATGTGATCTCGCGATTTTTGCATATCCAAAAACACAACTAAGAACATGTCTGAAGATATTATCAGAGTAACTTCTATTAGCCAACTGCATACATACGTAGGTTTCTCCAAACCCAAACATCCACAAATCACCTTACTCGATGCATCTAAACTCGATGTAACTGATAAAGTAGTGGGAGCTAAAATAGTTTATGACTTTTATATGATTTCTTTAAAAGATAACAATTGTAGCGTTGAGTATGGAAGGAACGCGTTTGACTTTGATGAAGGGGTAATGGTATTTTCTGCACCTGGACAAGTTTTTACCCCTACAAAAGCAGTAGATCAGGGAGATATGAATGGCTGGGTGCTTCTATTTCACCCTGCCCTCATACGTAATACGCACCTAGGAAATCATATTGATAATTATTCCTTCTTTAATTATGATGTGTTTGAAGCATTGCATTTGTCAGAAAGTGAAGAAAAAACCGTAACCGATTGTGCTTACAATATCAAATCAGAATACGAACAACGCATTGACAGCCATAGTCAAAGATTAATTGTATCGAATATAGAGTTATTACTCAATTACTGTTTACGATACTATGAACGCCAATTCAATACCAGAACCCATCAAAGTAAAGATACTGTCTCTCAATTTGAACGGTCTTTGAAAGAGTATTTTAAGGCCAATCTACATTTGGAACATGGTCTTCCCAACACCCAATATTTTGCCGAAAAGGCCCATTTATCACAGCATTATTTCAGCGATTTACTGAAAAAGGAGACAGGCAGAACACCTAAAGACCACATCAATGACTTTGTAATAGAAAAAGCTAAGAATCTGCTATTGAGTTCTCAACATTCGATCAGTGAAATAGCGTATGATTTAGGTTTTAACTACCCACACTATTTCACGCGCCTTTTTAAAACTAAAACAGGTCATACACCTATGGAATATCGCAACTTGAACTAGATTCCCGCAATTTGTGTAAGCCTTTCTGCACTCTGTGTAAATCAGATTTTACTTTTACCTAGATATTTGTGTTGTAATTGTTAATCAACACATATAGAACAATGAATAAGACAATTTTAATTACAGGATCAAGCACGGGAATTGGACGTGCTTCCGTTTACAAGTTTCAACAAGAAGGGTGGAATGTCATTGCAACTATGCGATCTCCAGAAAAAGAATCAGAATTAACACAGCTGGAAAATGTTTTGGTCGTCAGACTCGACGTTCAAAAACAAGAAACCATTGACGCTGCTATGAAGGCTGGAATTGAAAAATTTGGAAAAATTGATGTCGTGGTCAATAATGCAGGTTACGGGCTTTTAGGAACGTTTGAATCTGTCAGCAAAGAAAGTATTCAACGCCAATATGATGTGAATGTCTTTGGATTATTTGATGTAACGAGGGCCATATTGCCTCATTTTAGGGAAAATAAAAGTGGAACGATCATCAATATTTCTTCCATTGGCGGCAAAATGACTTTTCCTCTTACTTCATTGTATCATTCCACAAAATTCGCAGTTGAGGGATTTAGTGAATCGGTTCATTTCGAATTAGCCCCATTAGGAATAAAAGTTAAGATTGTAGAGCCTGGAGAGGTAAATACAGATTTCGGCAGTAGGTCCATGGATTTTCAGCACAATGAAACATTGACTGAATATAACGCGTTTGTTGCCAAGACGATGGAAACTTTTCAGAAAATGATGGATCCTGAAAGTATAAGTACACCAGCCTTAATCGCTGATGTCATTTATAAAGCTGCTACAGATGGTACTGATACCCTGCGTTACCGTGCTGGCGCCGATGCAGAACAATTTCTAAGCGCTAGAAAGCAAATGACTGATTCGGAATTTATGGGAATGATAAAACAACAGTTAAATTTGAGTTGAACATAAAAATATCTTAGAAGGAGCTGGATATATTCTCGCTCCTTCATCCTTTATGCCCCCAATGCAATCAGAATATGATATCGTTCCCTGTGTTTATAACAAAAGTAAAATATATCTTCTTGAAGAGAACCACTAATAATATATAGGTACCATTTACAAATTTCGTTTATACTGCCAGACATAAAACTGCCTATAACTACCTAACAACACATACTGTGATAAAGTAGTTGTAACACGTCATTTTATCATTAACATATTCTATTTTTAGGCTCATCAATACAAAAATCATGAGAGGTAATAATGTAAATGATGTAATTATTATTGGTGGGAGTTATGCAGGTCTCTCAGCAGCACTGACATTGGGTAGGTCCTTAAGACAAACGTTAATTATTGACAGCAATACACCTTGTAATCAACAAACTCCTCATTCACATAACTTTTTGACACAAGATGGGAAGACGCCTAAAGAAATTTCCGCGCTTGCTAAACAACAGGTACGACAATATAAAACAGTACATTGGTACGAGGGACTAGCTGTAAGTGGTAAAAAGGTTGACAACTTGTTTGAAGTCAATACTCGCAAAGGAGACATTTTTTATTGTAAGAAAATGATCCTTGCAACGGGAATTAACGATGAAATGCCAGATATCAAAGGCTTTTCAGATTGTTGGGGCATTTCAGTCATTCATTGCCCATATTGTCACGGATTTGAATATCATAGTCAAAAAACTGGTATAATGGCAAATGGAGATGTGGCTTTTCATATGGCTTCGCTGGTCAATAACCTAACAAATGGTATAACTATTCTTACTAACGGCAAATCGGAATTCACGACTGAACAGTTAACTAGACTAACAAAGCATCAAATACAGGTTGTTGAAGATAAAATTTCTGAGATCGAACACGAAAAGGGATATATCAAACATGTTATTCTTAGTAATGGAGGTAAGCTACCGATGAATGCTCTTTATGCCAGTATCCCATTTAGTCAACATTCAGATATTTCAGTGAATATGGGATGCGAGCTAACAGAATCGGGATATATCAAAGTAGATGATTTTCAACAAACAACTGTAGAAGGTGTTTTTGCTTGTGGTGATAATTCGTCCCCTTTCCGATCAGTTGCAAATGCTGTAGCAACAGGGAATTTTTCTGGAGCTTTTGTAAACAAAATACTCATTGATGAACAATTTTAAGACTTATTGATAATCAATTTCCTCTAATCAAACAACTGCCCATTCCAAATGGTAAGGGTCTTTTCATCGCGATTTACTACTACTGGTAGATCTAATACAGTTACCCCCTCATTCATGATTAAAGAAGTATCAAATCCTTTAAAAAGGTATAATTCCAGATGATCTCCTGTCAAATATCCATCTAAATATCTTGAAATAGGCAAGCGTACTTGTTCAAAAGAGAACCAATTATCTGCATCAAAATGATAAAACCATAGGGCAAATGCATAGGATCCTGCTGAGGTAAATCTCGGATACGCATCAATATAGGCTTCCTGTAACTCTTGTAGCGCCTGTTGTTTATCTGTTTCTGAAATCCTAATTTGAAAGAAGTCGTCAAATCTGTCTACCAATATCGTTCTCAACTTCTCCTGAAAAGAGACAGATTCGTAAAATGTTTCATCCACCAACTTAATCTGATAGTACTTGAGATCAAAATTGCTCAACAAGACGCCTTTATACATTTCTCGTCTAAATGCTTCAGCAGAAGATTGTGCCATCGTATTGATTAAATCTTCCATTTTATCCTCTCCTAGTCCCTTGATCCCGTTCAACTGTGTGGTTTCCGTGAACCTTCTTCGAGGTAACTCATTTCTTCTATCCAGAATACGCTGAGCTACTGTTTCTCCGATTCCATAATCTGCTCTATCATCGGGTTCCGTTTCTATCAGGTCTAGTGTAGCAATGACTCTTGCTGTACGGGCCCTATTCAGGAAGTGAAATAATCGTTTCTGTATGAGTGGCTCTAAATTATCTAATGAAAATTGTCCCATTATTAGCTGGTTGTGTTTTCCTAACTGTCGTATTAAATGACTTAACAATGCAATTTTTGAAAGGATATGGATATTAATCAATCAATTGACACATCCATACATAGACAATTTTCTCATCCCAATTGGTTATTACGGGTAAATCTAAAATAGTCCTACCCTCTTTCAATATTCGATTATTTTCAAAGCCTTTGAAAAGTTGGAATGTTTGTTCATCACTGGAAAGGAATGAAATATCCAGATACTGTTCAGTAATTTCCCTGACCTGGTCAAATTCAAACCAGTTATCCAAATCGAATGTAAAGAACCATCGGGCAAAGGCATAAGAAGCCAGATAGCCATTACTGATAGTTTCTACATAAGCGGAAAGGATTTGCTGCCTGGCTTCTTGCAGTTCATCTTCAGTAACCTTATCACTTACTAAGTGATGTATATTTTCAGACACAATCTGCTTAAATTTCTCTGGGCTTTCCAGGGTCTCCTTAAAATCTTCAGGTGTCTCAAACGTGATGGCGTAATACGACAAGGTAAAATTGTCTGTAATTACGTGCCGATACATGGCTCTGCGAAAAGCTTCGGCGGAGGGGATTCGAAGTGTATTCAAAATGTCATCTATTTTTTCATAACCCAGTCCAGGAACTTCTAATATCTGCTGTAAGCTTGTAAATCGCCTCCTGGGCAACGATTTGCGAAATTCAATGATGTTGTGAGCCACCTTTTCTCCTATCCCATAATCTACCCCCCAACCTAATCCTGATTCTCCCCAAGGAATTTCTGTAATATCTTTTATATGACGTATTTCATTAAAATAAAATATGATACGCTTTTCTGTCAGTAAATCTATACCATCTAAATCTCGACGGGTCATATTTACGGGATTATAGGGTGTTGAAGAGCGATAAATGTCGAAATCAAATATACTGATATTATCAGTCTACCCAAACTCTCCATATACAATTTCCATGGGCATATTTTGTTCGTCTTTTTGTGGATTTTCAGGGATGGAAACCAACCTTAGCGCATATGCTGCGGTTACTGCTAATGCTATGGCATCAATGATATCATCACGAGACAAGAATTTTCTATGGTATGTACGCAAAGCTGTTTCATAGATCTCATCGCTCTGAGGATATACGCTCTTTAACCAAGACAACCGCTCTGCAACTCCTTCCCTAGATCGCTTGCTATACTTCATGGGCTGATGACCTGCCATAGCCCAAAAAGCTACTTCAGGATGGCACTCTCTCACATGTTCTTTCAGGGATGGGGATTGAACCAATGCTTGATCCACCTCTATGATTTTTTTTCGAATATTCCAGGTCTGTTTGGATATTTTTACACCGAGAATTTGTTGATTAATATCACAAGCCATTTGATAGTCTGCTGCATATAACGCTTTGCGACCAGGTACGGGGAAAACACTGGAACTCCTCATTCTCGTAAGATAAGATCTTGCGATCTTATCGCATGCTCGCTTAGATGTTACAGGTAAACCAATGGGTATATCTATTAAGATTTGTGGTATATTTTTTTTCACTATAAACACTTCGGTAATTTTTTCTACTATAGATATCTCAAAGTTTTTACTTTCATCCAATGTGACAACAAACCAACCCGCACGGCAGCCATCGATTCCCATATATGCTGGTATCATTTTTTACAAATTATTCTTTTGATAAAAAAGAAGACAGTTTGTTACTCTTCTAATGCAGCAAAAGGGTCAACGCCTTCTGTCAACATTTCCAAGGTAGAAGCACCTTGAATATTTTCAATACTGAGGGTAAATAAGGGATGTTTGTGAGTAGAAGAAATAAGTGCACCCGTAGATAGTCTTTCCCAACCTTCCCAAGAGAATGCTAACCCTCCAATGGGAATAATATTTACCCACAGTTCCCAGGATTGCGGTAGACCCTTCTCATCCAAATGCCATAAGTATGAATCTCCAGGTGTTGCTCCACCTTGAGTATATGTGACTAACAAGGATGGTTGATCATCCTCTGTATGAACAATATATCTTTGTGTACCAGAATCAAATACTTTAGATGGGGCGTTCAACCAAAAAGAATCATTGACCCAATATTTCCAGGCTTTATCCAATATTTCTTGTCGTTTGTCAATATCTATAATCTCCTCTTCATTCTTCCAAACCCGGCCTGTACGTGGGTTGATGCGAAGCAGTACAGTATAAGAACTCCAGGTTACCTTTACCCAATGTCTCTTCCTATCCCATACATACTCATGTCCGCCAGGAAAAGTCCATGCCACAGCGCCTGTCTCTTTCCACGCACTATCGTTAATTGCATCTAGCACTTGTCGAGCTAAAGCATCTGCATCGGCCCCTGCTTGTCCTTTGGGAAGGGGTTTATGAATAATTATCCCTCCAACAATAGCGATTATCACTATTACACCTATCAGTATTCCTAGCCTTACAAAAATTTTCTTCATATTGGATAAATAAAAAAAATCCGGAAACAAATGCTTCCGGAAATATGATTTATGGATTAGTTAACTACTTTTGAGTAATTTTTGTTGCTTTAACTGGAAAAGTAGTGTAGTAATCATAGACTACCTTCCCTTCGAAGGTATCATCAGTGAATGTACCTTCAAGATCCATCGTATAGCCTTGATAGCTGAACTTGCTCTTCATCTGATTATCTGTGATTTCGACATCTCTTAATTCAATTTTGCCAGCATCCCCCTCTAGGGAACCCATGTACGTTTCGCCTTCTTTTGCAATAAGCATGGTACCGGATACATCTCCGTTAGGTGTACCTGAAACAGTATAATCCCATGCTCCCAGAGTCGGATCAGCTATCTTTTTAGTTGAAGCACAGCTAGCAAAAATCAATAGTCCAATAACTGTAAATACCAAATATAAATTTTTCATAGTAGGAATGTTGATGAGTGTAACATGTGTTAAATATAATGATATAGTAGATATTAATCAGGGCAAACGCACTAAAATCATTAACAGCTGCTAGTCAGCAGCTTAAGTTGATTCAATATATAAATATTTTAATCATAATTAACTAACAATGAATTATTTATAAAATTTGGTGCGTTTGCCCTGGATATTAATAGAAGTACATCAACATTTTATCTACTACCTTCCCACCTGATTCCTGAACTCCTCAGATATTCTCAATGGCTCCTGTTTTTCAAAATCGTACAAGGTAATTCTTCTTAGTCCAAGCCAGGCTGTCCAAAATCGCCTGAGATCACTGATGTATCGTTGCTGAGCATTGTCTTTCTCTTGTTGTGCAATAAATAGGTCCTGTATGCTGATTTTCCCAATCAGGTACCTATTTCTCGAAATATCATATCTTCTGAGAGCTATATCTTCAGATTTCGCTGAAATCTCAAGCTGCCTATCAAGTTGCCGTATGCTCATCACCTGAAAGTACACATCATTCTCAAAATTCTGTTGCGCTAATTCCAGACTTTCATTTAGGCTTTCCTGGCGTGCAATAGCTGCATTATTTTCAGCTTTTGCTCTTCCCCAGTTAAATATTGGCACATCAATACCCACAGAAAAAAATTGTCGATCCAATTGATTATTGAACGCATCGGAAAGATTTTCTGCAGACTGATTCAGCCCAAATGTTGCTCGTAGATCCGCCTGAAAGTTATTGGCGTTTTTTGCAACGGCTACATTTCTATTAGCATTGAACCTTTGCAAACGCGCACTGGCAGTAAACTCGCCATTCCGCATCGCTTCCTCTATGGCTAGATCTACATCGATCTCAGAATCAGGGAGGTTATTGGGTAATACCAGACGAATAGGCAAGTCCCTTTCCAGACCTAATTCTATCCGGAGTTGTCGAACAGCCTGTTCATAATCAAGTGTTGCTTGTTCCAGTTCTGAACGCGCTGACATAAGGCTCAATTCGCTTTGGAGCAGTTCGTTTTCTGCGATATTCCCTACACTAAACCTCCCCTCAGAGATTCGATAGATGGTATCGTTATTACTTACGTTGAGTTGTGCTCGATCGCGATTAGTCTGTGCAGTTAACGCATCAAAATATATTTGGGTAATATTAATGGAAATGTCTTCAAGAGCAGCAAGATAACTAATCTCTGCCAATTGATATCTGAGTGCTTCCTGCTGCTTATCCCATTTAATGGTATTGATTTGAAAAATGGGTTGGATAAGTGTTATGAGCAGAGGGTTGGTCTGCCATAGTCGATTATCTATAGGTTCAAAATTAAACAGGCTATTTATGGAGGAGGAAAAGAACACACTCCCTCCAGTAAGTGGGATTTGTTGTTGAATATTCAACCCAATATCGGAAAAAGCTCTGCTTTGTGTCCTAAATAAAGACGAACCGTCGTCTTGTGATATTTCTGTAATTGATCTTGAAAAACCGGGAATGTTTGCATTCATGCTGATCTGAGGCTTGAGACTAGCCTGAAATGCCTGATAATCCCACCTGGCAGCAATCATGTCGAGCTTTGTACTTCGAGTAATAGGACTCTGTATTTGCGCACTTTGAATGGCATCTTCCAGAGAGAGTCTCAGCGTATCCTGAGCATGTGCTAGAAAAAAGTTACAGATAAGCAAGCAGATGAGAAATGCCTGCTGTAAGTAAGGGCTGTGAAAATGCATAATAGCTGGATAAAGTTGGTAATAAATAATTAATTGGCTCTCAGGGATACTACGGGATTTTGTTTCGCAGCCTTTCTGGCAGGATAAATCCCGAAAAGTAATCCTATACTCACTGCAACCAAAAAGGATAACAGTACGGACCATGTAGTTATAACCGTTTGAATATCTGCAAAATACTCTATGATATATCCCAGTCCTATACCTAATAAAATTCCCAAAATACCCCCCGACACACTGATTGCTACTGCTTCACTCATAAACTGATATATAATATCTTTTTGAGTAGCACCAATAGATAAACGCAATCCGATTTCCTTAATTCTTTCCAATACCGATGCCAGCATGATATTCATGATCCCAATACCTCCTACCAATAGTGAAATAGAGGCTATAGCTCCCAGTACGATATTAAATATCTGCATCGTACGCTGTTTTTGTTCTAGTAACTGCTCTGGAACAGTAATCTCAAAATCAACCACTTCATTATGTCTTCGAGTAAGCATCCGATTGCTGATTTCAGCGATCTTTCTCATGTATTTAGAATCTTCCACCTTAAGAACCACTTTATCGATTTGGTGGTAATTGACAATTTGGGGGGTATTATCTCTTCTTCTCCTTCTGTTGGCTTCCCTTACATCTTCGGCTGTAACCAGTGATCGATTCTCATATCGTAGCAATACCGTCTTGATAGGTGTATATATATCGTAGTCGTAGTTTCTAATTCCCAAGTAATTAAGTTCTTCTCTCGTTTCTCTGGATACATACCGAGGTGCCATTACCCCTACGATAGTCAACCACAAATGTCCACACTTAATCTGCTTTCCTATAGGTTCCTCTGTAGGAAAAAATTTGGTTTTGATGGCATTGCCTATGATACATACAGGGTGTCCATAATCGTGTTGCTCTTCATTGAAGGTTTTCCCTTTGACTAGTGTGAATTCCGGTCCTTTGAAAAAGGTATTTGTCACCCCTACCAGTTTCATGCTTCTTTTCCTTCCCTTTCGAATAGCAACTGACTCGATGACAATTTCAGGACTTATTTCCCGCACATTTGGGAGTTGGGCTAGGTTTTGTACATCTTGTAAATTAAGCCCCGGTGTAAATCGTTTGGAGCCAAGGGATACACCTTCATTATTTGTTGTCTCATCTTCACTTGCACTGTCTTCAGATTCTTCATCTCCCAAATCACCTTCTTCTTGCTCTATTACGGGATTAATAATGATGTTATTAGCTCCCAATAGCTCCATCTGCTCAATGATCTCTGCTTGTGCCCCCCTTCCAATGGCTAGCATTGCAATCACAGAGGCCACCCCAAAGATGATTCCCAGAGAAGTCAAAAAAGCCCTGAGTTTATTTTGCCCCAATGCTTCGACACCAATTTGAAAATTGTACAATAATTTGCTTAGCATACCAACGTACTTAGAAAGTGGAAATATGACTTAGTTCTCGGTTTTATTTGTCGCAATCACTTCCTTATCCGAAAGAAATGTCCATTTCAATCTCGAGGTATCTTCCGGCATGGAGAGAAACAATTGATCATCTTCCGTAATTCCAGAAATAATTTCCGCATCATTTTCATTCATCAGACCCGTAATTACTTCTTGTCTTATAGTCTTACCACCATCTTTCTTAAATACGTAGCTAATACTGTCTCTGGCATGTAGACACTCCAGGGGAATATAAAGTGCATCTGGTATTTTGTCCACCAAAATCTCATTGCTAGTGGTCATAGCAGGCCTGAGCGTAGTATCTGCTTCATTCACCCGGATAATGACCTCAAATACTTTTGAATCTGAGTTGGGACGTTGCTCACCTATATTTGCCACACTGGTAATTTTTCCTGTAAGTTCTTTATTCGGCATTGCATCCAGGCCTATGGAAACCGTCTGATCTTTCTTTATCTTTTGGATATCTATCTCATTGACATAGGTTACGGATTCCATAACAGTGAGGTCTGGCAAGGTAGCAACAATGGGATTCCAGGCATCCATATTTGATCCGACTGTACGCTTTCTCCCACCCCATTCTCTATAGTATATGACCATACCATTGGATGGAGCAGTAATGGTAAACTGTTTTTCAAGCGATAACAATTGATCAAAATTATTCTGCTCCTTGGTCATTTCCGATTCCTTTTCCTTGACTTTAGCGACCTGTAATGCTATCTGTTTTTGATAATTAGACACTGCTTGTTCATACGCTCGTTTAGCCTTATCATATTCGAGTTGTACCTTGCGTTGAGTGGCTGGTGCTTCATATACAGACTGTTCAATTTCCGCCTGCCTTTCATCCATCGTGAAATGTAAATTCACAATTTCATTTCGCTCCTTAGACAATGCGAGAGCTGAATCCAATTTTGCCTGGGTGTATTGGGACTTGGCTTGTTCCAGTGTCAATCCCGTCTCCTGAATCTTAGATTGTAAATCATTTTTATCCAATCTGGCCACGTAATCTCCAGAATCTACAACCGTACCTTCTGGAATGAGATCTGCAATAGGTATACGATACAAATTCAATCGCATCAATTGAGCCGAGGGTCCCTTAATTTCTATGGAATTTTTAGCTCTCAGTTCTCCTGTAGTCGTAACAATGACTTCGAATTCTCCTTTGACAGGTGCAACGTAGATGTCGCTATCAGGATTACTTCCTCCAGAAGAGACATTCCATATTACCAGAGAAAAAATGACTATCAGTATGGCAGCTAGGATGATTGAACGGGTTTTCACGGTTAATAAAATTAGGTGGATGAAATAAATAA
>CAZZEC010000154.1:0-13555 GCA_964652565.1 uncultured Bacteroidia bacterium | reverse complement strand
GATCAATTACTCGTAGTCAAAAACCTTTCGACCCGAAATGCATCTTCCAATTGATTTTTGGGTATATATACCCGAATCACATTACTTCTAATATTTTTTGAGTGTTGAAAAAATGTACGTCCTGCTTCCCACATATTACTCATTTCAGTTTCATCAAACGAGAGTTCATTTGTGACTATTTCATACGCATCGTCTGGCATAAAATAAAAAGTGATTGTTACAAACTCAATTTCGTCATCACACCTTTCTTGAAATGCTTGTATAACTACCGCTTCTCGATTTGCAGCAACGAGATCATTCTGACGATTTTCTGTCAAAAATAATTCGATTACTCTTGTCAACAGTTTGATGACACCTCCTTCTTGTATGTTATCCTCCCTTGGTTCCAACGTATTATGAACAATCACATCTACATTATCTAGTTTCTGGTCGCATGATACGGCTATTCCCTTTTGCAAAGGTACCCCTTCTTTTACCCCACCATCTACAAAGGTAGACATTCTCCCTTGTTCATCCTGCGCATCATATAAAGACATGAAAATCGGTGCATTGGCAGAGGCCCACATCCAATTGACCGTAGATTCATAAGAATATGTCATGGAAGATTTATACTCTGTAGTGTCATGTGTAAGGTTTACTACCGTCGAAATATGTTGTTTTTTAAGATCCTTTAGGCGGTTAAAATGATCTTCAGTATAATATTTCTTAATAGTCTTTCTGAGCTTCTTACTGGTTCCCAATGTCTTTTTACCCAATAGAATTCTCCAAAACGCTTTAAACGGGCGAATCTGACCACGTTTAGGTCCTTTAGACTTAAAAGGTCGGACAGAAAAAATATCTTTATCGTTAATGGTAGTATACGCTTCTTTGAGATCTTCAAACTCTTCCAAAGCGATTAAGGGAGCAAGTAAGGACCCCGTACTTGAGCCTATGATAGATACATAATCGTTCAAGGAATCCTGAACCAATGTCTGGGCCAATCCCCCACCCCAGGCACCTCTTGCTCCTCCTCCAGAGATGACTAACACCTTAGATGTTCCATTCTGAGCAATTATTCCTTGAAATTGGGTAGAGAATAGAATAATGAGAAAAAAGTTAATAGTTTTCATGACATTCATTTTGAGTTCAATATAGTATATAGACGTTCAAAAGCTTAAAATTACTGGTATACATAACGATTAGATATCTAGATTTATTTATTACCACAATAAAAATAATATAATATATCGGAATAAATAATTCGTTATACGACTTTCTCATTCCATACATCTACTTTATGTATGAGTACCAAGCTCAACCAAAAGAAAGGTCCTACTTTATCAACTTCGATTAGTTCATTGAGGATACTGTGAAAAAGTATGGTAATCAAACTCAATAAGGCACCGACAAGAAGTGTTTTATATTCAGGGTCTCGAATTCGGTGATATACATTGGCGGCTTTAATTAACATATAGATACATAATATCAAGAACAAGGCCCCCCCTACTATGCCTTGCTCTGCAAATGTCATAAGAAAATAATTGTGAGTGGTAGATTGTTCGGGATTATCACTGACATATGTGCGAAAAGCATCGTCCGTATATTTTTTGTATTCCAGATTAAATGTGCTAGGTCCCGTCCCTAGCAAAGCATTTTCACCTATCATATTCTTGGCAGCAACCCAACGATACAATCTTTCCATCCCTGACAATTCTTTCCCTTGAAAGGTAGCATCCAGATGACCCTCAAAATCTCCATGATGAAATACCGTATTTTCGTATTTAGGTGCAAACCGATAGTAGGTATTTCCCTGAAGAAGATATACAACAAGAAGGGCTATAATACCTAAACTTGCGAAGGTAAAACCCCTAAAAGCCTTATTATTTAGCAAAATGTAAACAACAGGCAAAAGGGCAGTTGCTAACCAGGCCCCCCTTCTGTAGCTTAGTACTATGCTTAATAAAAGTAATAAACAGCCACATACTATAATCCAGTATTCAAGTCTTTCTTTTTTGTACCACGTTCGCATCATCCACGCCCAGGGTAACATCAAGGCCAGTGTAGCACCATATACTACAGCATTAGGAAAAAAAGGGGCAACTATTCCATGGCTAACATCAAACGAAAAATTTTCTCCTGCATGACGGATCAAAATAATAGTGGTAATTACCAATTGAGCAGAAAACATCGACCAAAAAATGTACCTTACATCCCTTTTGCTATTAATGAGTACGTCTGCCATGTATACAAAAGCACCGAGATACCATAGTTTAGCAAATAAAAATTTTAATGAACGGTCAATATGCGTAGAAGATATGGTAGTCAATATCATCCAAAAAATGATCGAAATCAAAATGATGTAAAATGTTTTGATTCTGGCATTCCAATTTATATGCTTTCCTGATACTATCGAAAGTATTGATATTCCCAGAAAAAGTATCATCAAAGGTTCGTCGGGAAGATCTATACTCAACGAACCTAACTCAAGGTGTACTGAGAAAGGGATCGTAAAAAATAACAAGTAAAATAGTGTCCTGTAATTATAAATCGCCTGGAGAATGATGAGAAATACAAATGGAATTGCTAATAACTCAATGTGCTTGAGTTTAATAGATAAATATGTGGCAAGCATAATAGCAAATCCCAACAATAGCAACAAGATCCATTGTTGCAACCCTCTGTCATTTCCCAAGCGCTGGATGTGTCTTTTTAGTAACTCCAAGTAAGATTCGATATTTGTTAAGACTCTATCTTATGACTTTTCAATAAGTGCGGAATTTATTCCGCACTTATTAATATCCATGGCCTGTCATTTACCATCTATCGTCTGTTGTCTGCTGTTCATCATCTGAGGCCAACAATCTATTCTATTCCCAGCAATCTTCGATTCATTGCCTCATCTACTCCTGCATCAGCAAAATCATCAAATGCTTTTTCAGTAACTTTGATAATATGAGACTGTATAAAGGGAGCTCCTTCTTCTGCACCTTGTTGGGCATCTTTAATACAGCATTCCCATTCCAACACTGCCCAACTTGCATAATTGTATTGACTGAGTTTACTAAAGATTCCCATGAAGTCAACCTGGCCATCTCCCAGCGAACGGAAACGTCCAGGACGATCAATCCAACTTGCATATCCGCCATACACTCCTGCTCTTCCAGTAGGATTGAATTCCGCATCTTTCACATGAAAAGCCTTGATTCGTTCATGATAAATATCAATAAAAGCCAGGTAATCCAATTGCTGCAATATAAAGTGACTAGGATCATAGTTGATACATGCTCTGGGATGACCATCTACCGCATCTACAAACATCTCAAAGGTTAACCCATCATGTATATCTTCACCAGGATGTATTTCATAACATACATCTACCCCTACTTCTTCATATGCATCCAGTATAGGTTTCCATCTCTTGGCCAACTCGGCAAAAGCTGTTTCCACCATTCCGGCTGATCTTTGTGGCCAGGGATACATATATGGCCATGCTAGCGCTCCTGGAAATGTCACATGTGCATCCATATTCATATGCCTGCTAGCTTTTGCAGCAGCTTTCATCTGATCAATAGCCCATTCTGTTCGTGCTTTAGGATTGTTGCGTACTTCTGTCGCAGCAAATCCGTCAAATAATGAATCGTAAGCAGGATGTACCGCCACCAATTGTCCTTGTAAATGGGTAGAAAGTTCCGTGATCTCGACACCTGCATCCCTGGCTATTCCCATCACTTCATCTGCGTATGTCTGGCTCTCTGCCGCTTTTTTTACGTCAAAGAAATCCGGTGACCAGGTGGGAAGTTGTACCCCTTTATATCCCAATCCAGCAGCCCATTTACACATATTTTCAAACGTATCAAAGGGTGGTTGATCCCCCATAAACTGTGCGAGAAAAATAGCTGGTCCTTTAATTGTCTTCATAAATAATTAATATGATTAGAGGTTGACGTTTTGAAAATTGATTAGTTTGTTCAGGACTAATGTAAGGAATAATTTCTCAAAGTAATAGTATCAGACAACGGATGATGGACGACGGACCGCGGAAGACGAAAGACAACTGACGACGGACCACAGTTTCACAATTCGACCATACAGCAATTCCACAATGTAGCATAATACAATACCACCATTTAGCAATACCACAATGTTACAATATCACAATTTCCCCCCTTTCAACTCCTTCAACCTCTCTTGAACTTCCCACAATTTGTTAACATATCCTGGGTCTTGGGGATCAGAAGGCTTATGTCCAAGAAATTTATTGAGCTTTTCTATTTCCTGATATATTTTTTGTGTTTCAGGATTAAAAAAGGTGTCTTCAAACTTACTCCATAAGTATCGTATGGCTGTTGTATTGGGGTGCAGCATATCCTCTTTATAAAAGCGATAGTCTCTGAGATCATCCATCATCCATTCATACGCTGGAAAATACATTGCTTGTTCATACATTTGACACAACTTATATGCTGCTAATCTCAACGTAGATTTACTCACCTGATTTTGTTCCACCCCGTCTTTCCAATGCCTCACAGGACTCAGCGTAAATATCACGCTTAATTGAGGATAATTTTCCCATAAATTATCCAGGAGTTGTTCGTAGTGTAAGAGAATTTCTGATACTTCTAACAGTTCTTTATTAAATAAATGGTTGGGGATTTTGTGACAATTTGCTACAACCTTACCTGTTTCTTTCCATTTATATACCCATGCAGTGCCCCAGGTAATAAATAGAAATCCTCCATCTGTCAGGTATTCTCTAGCATGGGTCAACCTGGATAAAATTTTCTCATAAGTTAGCTTTTTATCTTTTCCCGAAAACTCACTATGGTGATGAAAGCTGATCCATTTGTTATCAAAATGGAATAGCTCTTTTTCCGTAAAGTGTCTTTTTCCTATGATCATTTCAATCCCTGTAATTATGGAAAGTGGATTAAATAATATCCCAAGTGGATTGATTTCCACCTGAAAAGCCAAATCTTTTAGTCTACTCCCTATATTTTCCGTAAAGCATGAACCTATAAATAGAAGCTTGTGTTGGTAAGAAATTTTGTTGGGAGAAGAGGGAATAGAAAAAGATGTACGAAAAGTTGGATCATACATATTTGTATACTTTTATAAATAAAATGAGTTCAATAAATGATACAATAATTTATGCCTAATAGATGATCTTGTATTTCAATATTTTTAGATAAAAATCACAAACATGAAAATAGAGCTAATTCTTTTAACATTTATTCTATCTTTAGGCTCGTCAAATGTAGTTTTTACTCAAGATACATGGGGTTTTGGTTTTCAAATTGGAAATACGCATCGAAACACTGCTGTAGAAAGTCTTAAATTCTTTCAAGGTCAAAGTGAAGAAAATGAAGCAACTAATGCTTCTATTTCTTCTTTCAAAATGGGAGTAACCGTATCAAAAAATATTCATCCACACATCCAATTGCAAAGTGGCTTTTTTATCAACAAGTTCAACGAAAGATATATATTAACTAGTGGAGATAATGTTCAACCATTTTCACGTAATTCCAGATTCCAACTTACGGAAGAAATCGCTTATCGTGGCTATCAAATTCCTCTTGCACTGAAATTTATACATTCTTTTGATGATATGTTTAACTTAAAGCTCCTTGTTGGATATCACTTGGGAATAAGTGCCAGAGAAAAATCTCTTTTTAGGACCATTTTGGATGGTACATATGATAGAATAGATGTTAACGGAAATATTATCAGTGAAGAGTTTAATCTATTTACTCAAACAAACTTGTCTTACCCCAACAGATTATATCATTTAGCTGAATATGGGATTGAAGGAGAATGGATGATTTCATCTATAGTATCCTTTTATACTGGTATAAGTGTGAATAGGGGACTAAATATCGCTTCTGATGTGAGCATAGAAGTTGATACAAACCTTGCATTACCAGAATTAGTAGAAGCATCTTATAGTCACTCTTACCATGAAGTCTTTATCGGGATGAAATATCACATTAAAAATTAGATACTAATTTTTCTATTTCTTGCAACTACCTCCCATTGCTGAACAGCATGATTGTCTTCTATCACATATACCTTCTGATGTAGTGCAACCGTGGGGCATACATGTACTGGTATTCCATAAATAATATCTCCTACCCTTAGCTTATCAGCCATAGGGGATTCAAATACAAGATGCTCTTCACTATGAGAAAGAAAATGATCAGCTTGAGTATTTAGCCATCTTACCCGGGGATGGGGTTTTTCTGAAGCAACAGATTTGTGGCCCAAGTCAACACAAATGCGTTGACCACCGGGTTTACTGATTACTCTGGTAAGTAACACAGCTGCGTATTGAAAATTGAGGTCGCTCAGCAGATCCCCATACCCAAAGTCCCAGAAAATATAGGTTCCAGGACTTAACTCTACTCCATCGCGAAGTGCATGTATAGGAAACGTAGGGGTTCCTCCAGCAAGTATATTAGGCACATCGAGTTCTTGCTCCTGTAATTGTCTTGCAAATCCTTTCACAGGAAGAAATCCCTCATCAGAGCGCTGTTTTCTCACCTCATAATCAGCATCACGTATATGGCCATCATACACGTGTAATCCCAAAGGATATACGAAGGGCAGATCATCTATCATTCTGTAAAGATCTAGTGCCTGAGCTCCCATTTCTATGCCGCTCCTATGCATCCCATTGTCAATGTCTAACCATATTCCGATAAAAACTCCATGCTGTTGACTAAAATCTGATAACGCTTGCAATACGCCCTTATCATCTATAAGTGTAGAGAATGATACCTGAGGATATTCCAGTGCAAGTTGAATCAGCTTCCATATTTTAGGTCCGGTTGGTTGATGGGCCAATAATACTTCCCTACCTCCACACTTAGCGACCATTTCTGCCTCTGCAATGGTAGCACACTTGAATTTATCGATTCCCAGATTGAGATGCTCCTGTACTACTTCAGGTAACTTATGCGTCTTCACATGTGGTCTTAATCTCTGTTTATCTCCAGCAATTTCAATCGCTTGCAGAATATTATTGATCATTCTATGTTTATAAATCAATAATGCAGGAGAATCTATTTCGTTGACATTATCGACTTTATACCATTCCATATGTTTATGAATTACAGTGTATTATTGGGAGTATGGTGATGTTGTTATATTGTGGTATTGTTAAACAGTTGTATTGTGAAACTGTGGTCTGTTGTCAGTAGTCCTTCGTCTTCCGCGGTCCGTCGTTAGTTGTCCGTGATCCAACTCCTCCTCCTCCTATTGCCATTTATCAAATCTACGTGTAATTTGAAGTAAATAAAAGTAATGGACTACCTGATAGGTGCTGATATTGGTACCACATCTGTAAAATCTATAGCTGTCGGAATGAAAGGGATTGTTCTGGCGGAATTTAGTCAAAATTACACGCTTCATCATCCCCAATCGGGATACTATGAGCAAGATCCAGAAGAAGTATTTCAGGCCTTAATTTCCACATTACAAGAGGTAGTTCAAACGTGTTCTGATGATAAACTGATCGGGATTTCATTTAGTACAGCCATGCATAGTCTGATTGCAATAGATGATCAACATGTGCCTTTGACAAAGATGATCACCTGGGCAGATACACGTAGTCAGTCTTATGCACAACAATTGCTCGATGATGGCAAGGGGAAACGCATATATGAAGCAACAGGAACTCCCATTTATGCCATGAGTCCGTTGTGTAAAATTGCCTGGATCAAAGAACAGGAACCAGATATATTCAAAAACACCTATAAATTTATTTCTATCAAGGAATATATTTGGAAAAAGCTTACCCATAAATATGAGGTAGATCACTCCATCGCTTCTGCCACTGGCCTTATGGATATCCATAAGCTAACCTGGAGCCCTTTGGCCTTAGATTATCTCGGAATATCTGAGGAAAAACTCTCATATTTGGTTTCCTCCACACATATACATGTGGGCATGGTTCAACAATATGCCCAAATGATTGGCATTCCGGATGAAACCCCACTTATCATCGGTGCCAGTGATGGATGCCTGGCAAATTTGGGAACAGGTAGCATTAAGCATGATGAAGCTACTGTGACCATAGGCACGAGTGGCGCGATGAGAATGTTTGCCAAACGGCCTACAATTGATCCTCATATGCGGCTATTTTGCTATATGTTGGACGAAGAATACTACCTGGTAGGTGGAGCAATTAACAACGGTGGAAAAGCACTGGAATGGTTTATGAAGCAGTTTGAGCCAGAAATATCTGATTGGAACGCATTTATAGAAAATGTATTGGATACTGTGCCTCCTGGAAGTGAAGGTCTAATTTGTCTACCTTATCTTATGGGAGAGCGTTCTCCCCACTGGGATGCTCACACCCGAGGTACTTACATCGGGTTGAGGTCTGTACATACTTCCCGACATTTTGCCAGGTCATTGATGGAAGGAATCGTGTTTAGCATGTATCAGGTAGGACTAGCATTGGCAGAAACTAATTGTCCTTATCATAAGATCTATGTAAGTGGAGGCTTTGCCCGTTCTCATCCTTGGGTACAGATGCTGACAGATGTCTTTGATACAGCAATTGGTATTCCCGATACTGTCCAAAGTTCTGCATTAGGAGCCGTATTTCTAGCAATGAAAGCACTAAAAAAAGTAGATGCTTATGAAGATTTACCCTTTAATTTAAATTTAGTGCATGAATTTCAGCCCAATGCTGAAAAACATAAGGTATATATGCCCTATTTTGATATTTACAAGGACTTATACCCTCTTCTTAAACAGGATTTTTTGCGTCTCAATCAATTAATTACATGATCTCCATACTTATTGTAATAGCTGGCATCTTACTTCTACTCATACTCATAGGATGGATCAAATTAGATGCCTTTCTTTCGCTTATTTTGGTTTCTATTCTTGTTGGTCTTGCAGAGGGTATGGAAATAAAAGCAGTCATAGAATCCATTCAGAATGGGATTGGGGGGACATTGGGATACCTGGTACTCATACTGGGGTTTGGTGCAATGTTAGGAAAATTGGTAGGAGATAGTGGTGCAGCACAACGAATCACGAGTTTTCTCATAGAGAAATTTGGCAAGAAGTATGTACAATGGGCATTGGTTATCACTGGGTTTATTGTGGGAATTCCCATGTTTTACAGCGCAGGCTTCGTAATCTTAATCCCTTTAGTATTTACCGTAGCACAGACTACAGGACTACCCCTTTTATATGTAGGGATACCCATGATCGCCTCTCTTTCTGTCACCCATGGATTTTTACCTCCACATCCAGGTCCTACTACTTTAGTTAATATGTTTGGTGCCGACTTTGGACAAACCTTAATCTATGGTTTGATCCTGGCAATTCCCGCGATACTCCTTGCAGGGGTATTATTGGGAAACTTTCTATCCAGAATTAAAGATATCCCTATCCCTAAAATTTTTATATCGGAACCTTTGCCAGATTCTCAATTGCCCGGAATAGGAATTAGCTTATTCACAGCCTTATTCCCAGTAGTTCTCATATTAGCAGATACCATATTGGGTTGGATATTACCAGAAAAAAGTACTATTTCTTCGATATTATCTTTTTTAGGAGATCCGGTAATAGCTTTGTTTCTATCGGTGTTAGTAGCAGTGTATACATTGGGAATAGCTAGAGGCAAAAAAATGGTAGAAGTGATGGATTCCCTCAAAGTTTCGATAGGAGGAATTGCCATGATCTTACTGATTATTTCAGGAGGTGGAGCATTTAAACAAGTGCTCATAGATAGTGGTGTAGGAGATTATATTGCAGATCAACTCAAAGATTCCTCTTTTTCTCCTCTACTATTGGCATGGCTCATCGCAGCGGCATTGCGCATTTCTCTGGGTTCTGCTACTGTAGCTGCCATCACAGCAGGAGGAATCGTATTACCCTTAATTAGCGCCACTGGTGTAAATCCCGAGTTGATGGTACTTGCTACTGGTGCGGGAAGCCTTACCCTTTCTCATGTGAACGATACAGGTTTTTGGATGTTTAAAGAATATTTCAATCTGGACGTATGGCAGACACTGAGTTCGTGGACTGTCATGGAAACAATTGTATCACTCGTGGGGCTGGGTGGAGTATTTGTGCTACAAATGTTTGTCAGCGCATAGCCTTTGAGTATCAATAAGTGCAGGATCAATCCTGCACTTATTGATGGAAATGGGATGTATATCTCAATATTTCTTAAATGGATACCATTTTTGACTACTATTGCTAGATTCTACTACTGACTCAATAAATGCCATACCTCTTACCCCATCCTCTACCGATGGAAAATCCATATGTACGGGATCAGGTGTCTCTCCCTTTAACGTACTTCTCAGTGCGTGTGCAAAATTTTTGTATATGTTGGCAAATGCTTCGAGGTATCCTTCCGGATGACCTGCCGGAATTCGGGTATTAGCTTGTGCATTCGGAGACAGGTCCCCTACCCCAGTCCTCAATATTCGAGTACCGTCATTGGTTTTGTGTATAAGGGTGTTGGGTTCCATCTGATGCCATTCCACTCCTCCAGTTTCTCCATATACACGGATGGCCAAGGAGTTTTCTTCTCCATTAGATATCTGACTGGCGTAGAGAATTCCTCTTGCACCATTGTCAAATCTCAATAACACATTGCCATCATCATCTAACTGCCTTCCTTCTACCAGAATGCTGAGATCTGCACACATTTCTGCAATATGCATTCCTGTGATATATTCTGCCAAATTTTCGGCATGTGTTCCTATATCCCCCATAGCTCCTGCAATACCGCTCCTCTTGGGGTCCGTACGCCAGGAAGCTTGTTTTTGATTTTCACCTTCCAGAAACGTAGACAACCATCCCTGAGGGTATTCAACCACAACTTTTCTTATTTTACCAAGCGCTCCATTTTTTATCATATCCCTGGCTTGCTTTACCATGGGATATCCCGTGTAATTGTGAGTAAGCGCAAATAGGAGTCCTGTACTATTGACCAATTTCTTTAACTGTAGCGCTTCATTCAGTGAGAATGACAAGGGTTTGTCGCACACCACATGAAAACCATGCTCCAATGCCATTTTAGCAGGAGGAAAGTGCATATGATTGGGAGTAACAATGGAAATGAAGTCCATTCGCACACCTTCTGGCAGATCCTTTTCTCGCTGGATCATTTCTTCAAAGCTGCCATACACTCGCTCTGGAGGTAGGTAAAGTGCTTCTCCAGATTTTTTGGACTTTCCAGGATTACTACTAAATGCACCACACACTAATTCAATTTCTCCATCCAGGGCAGCCGCCATTCGGTGAACGCCACCAATAAATGCGCCTAGACCACCCCCTACCATTCCCATTCTCATTTTTCTGTTAGGGTTCATATTCGATTATATTTTTGGGTAGAAGTAATAGATAATTGGCTTAATTTAGCCTTAATGTATCATTTTTACGAATATAGGAATTATTTAATAGTATGTTAAATCGTTGTATTCTTATAGGGCTGTATGGTTATATTGTACTTGAAGTGGATTAAAGTTTGTGGTCTGTAGACTTCTTGTCTATTAAGTCTTCTTACTTATGAATAAAATATTACAAATATCCAAAAATGATATTTCGTCCATAAAGATGCATGCGATGAAGGTCTATCCTCACGAATGTTGTGGCTTAATAGCAGGACATTACCCTATTGCAGATTGCATGAGCGTGACAAAGATATTTAAAGCAAAAAATATAGCTAAAGCTCCCGAAAAAGAGTACCTAATAGATCATGAACTACTATTGTATGCAGAGAAATACTGTCGATCCAATCAGCTAGAAATATTGGGCGTATACCATTCACATCCCAATTATCCACCCATACCTTCTTCCAAAGATATCTCTGAAGCAGTCCCTCAATTTGTATACATTATCTTAAGCTCGCATCATCAGGAAGCAGGTGAACCCAAAGCCTGGATGATTCGTGAACATCAAAGGACAGAAATTGAATTAGAAATTTTGTATGATTGACAAATGGTTAATGATTTGCTCAATCCAATAAATGCAAAATTTATTGGTCACTTATTGAAATACCTAAAAATTAAACGCATATGTTTAGCAAAGCAGAGATTGAAAGATATAGCAGACACCTGATATTGCCTGATTTTACGATTGAAGGGCAACGAAAACTCAAACAAGCAAAAGTATTGGTCGTTGGTGCAGGGGGATTGGGCAGTCCCTTGCTACAATATCTGGCAGCAGCAGGTGTGGGAACCATAGGTATTGTAGACTCAGACACCGTAGATCACACCAATCTTCAACGGCAGGTGCTATACGGAATATCCTCGTTGGGTAAAGCCAAGGTAGAAGAAGCCAAATCGAGGATTTTGGATATCAATCCACATATACAAGTCAAAGTATATCCAACTCATCTCACATCCGAAAATGCAATGGATATTGTACAGGATTATGACCTTGTCGCAGATGGAACCGATAATTTTCCCACGAGGTACTTAGTCAATGATGCCTGTGTGCTATTGAACAAACCCAATATTTATGCTTCTGTATTTCGGTTTGAAGGTCAGGTATCCGTATTTAATTACACAGACAGTACAGATAATACAGGCCCCAACTATCGAGACCTCTACCCTACTCCACCGCCCCCTGGTATGGTTCCAAGTTGTGCTGAAGGTGGAGTCTTGGGCGTATTGCCTGGAATTATTGGCGCTATGCAAGCACTGGAGGCTATTAAGGTAATCTCTGGCATAGGTGAACCCTTATCCGGCAGATTGATGTTATTTGATGCATTGGACTTTACCACTAGGATACTCAAGATTCCCAAGAACCCGGACAATCCCCTGACTGGCAAAAATCCTACACAAACTAGTCTGATTGACTATGAGCAATTCTGTGGTATGGGAAATATAGAACAAGAAGTTGAGTTTCAAGAAGAAGTTCCCAGCATCTCTGTGAAGGAATTATTTCAGTGGCAGAAGGAAGAAAAAGTCTTTCAGCTCGTCGACGTAAGAGAGCCCCATGAATATGATATTGTCAATCTAGGAGGTACACTCATTCCAAAGGACACGATAGAAGCAAGAATAACGGAAATAGCCAAAGATACGCCGGTAGTGCTTCACTGTCGCAGTGGCGTAAGGAGTGCTAAAGTTGCACACCTCTTAACTAATAGTCATCAGCTTCATAATGTCTTTAATCTGGAAGGGGGAATTCTGGCATATGCAAGAGAAATAGATCCAGAATTGCCCGTATACTGATGGGTTGTTTGGATTGTAATGGCAGGGTGTTTTGACAAACTCCATAATAACAGTGTTAGGTATTATCTCAGTGGTAATAATTGCTTAACTTAGAGAGGTAATTCATTTCAAACAAAAATTTACTCCAAAAGTATAACTCTAATGTAGTCTTTGACCTTAACCACGAAACAACCATTCAAGATCAATCCAAAAAGGCTATTAAATAATAAATTTTTCAATTAGAGGGTACTTTACTCACTCCTGCCTCAATGCCTCCACAGGATTGGCTAGTGCTACTTTGAGAGACCGAATACTTACTGTCAGCACGACGATACTCATGACAAATAGTAACGCCAGGACAAACTCCCAGGGACCTATCTCGATTCGAT
>CAZZEC010000153.1:1223-13787 GCA_964652565.1 uncultured Bacteroidia bacterium | reverse complement strand
TGATGGATTTTCCTTTACCAAGTTCTTCATAAAAACTTACAGCTACCGTTCTAGCTATTTCATCCTGAATTTTGGAAGAGGTAGCAATGACAACAGGAATCCCTTGTCGGTGTAGTTCTTGGACTTGAGCATGTGTAGAACAACCGTTTAGAAATACAAATTGAAGCTTACTTTGTCGTCCCAAAAATCTCGCTAACTGAGTTGCGTGTGCAGATTCCTCCATCAGTAGCTCAAAGCCATTGGAATGTCCCCCAAAGTGGAAACCGACTACCTGGTTCTCTTCTTGCTGAAATGCATCGACGATTTTGTCAACAGTAGCATCTGCAAGTATTGTTACCCTACAGATGTTGGAAGATACTGCGTTTTGAAGCGCGGTATTAATACCATCTAATTCTTTACCCAATTCTCTTAAATGAGCATTGCTCGTACGATAGTCGGCTATAGTGATCAGAATTACGGGTAGTTTCATATCGTCGAATTAAAGGAATAAGAGGGTATATAATATATCTCCGATGATCAATCATTCTGCATGATATGTTTGAGAGATTGATCTAAAGAATTTCTGTAAGGATATATATGAGAGTTGCTATTCAGCTAAATAGACTAAGGCACTTAATATGACGATTTGTAGTCTATAATTACTCTTTTTAACAAACATATGCAAAGGGAGAAGAGATAGATTCATATCAAAATAGATACAATCAAGTTGAATTTAGTTATCCCCATAATACCCCTTATTTATCAAGTATCAGCGCCCATCATGAAATTTAAACTATTGTTATTAATAGTATAACTATTAATATAAATATGCGTAGTATATATAAAGAGATTATAACGATCATTACTTGTTCAACTTAATCCCAACCATATGTTACATAGATATATCACAAATTGGACTCTCTTAATCCTCATAGCGTTACCAGGAATAGCTTTGATTTCAGCTGTCATGCCCAATAATCATCCATTTGAAGGACATGAAAATACATACTGGACTGTTAGCATGGTGGAATCTCCTGAATTAGATCAAGAAGATTATCAAGGATATACACTCAAGGTGCATGATGATGGAGAAATGTATATCAATTCTTCAGAGTATTATTCAAATGGAAACTGGTCCTGGCGAAACCCCTATATTTCTTTTTCTTTTGACTCTCAAGATCCGTTATTAAACATACTTAGCCAATCCTGGACCGTTAGATTCTCGGAATCAGAACAGCTATTACTTATAAGTAAAGATAGAGCGCATCGACTATTGATCAAGAAGCAAGCTTCTCAAAATAGTTAGATATAGTAGAAGGAAAGAATTTTTCATGTTATAATCAGCGTTTGTGTTTGATTATGTCACAAAAGTGTCAATGCCTGGATACAGTAGATTGTATTCAGGTTTTCTTTTCTTGGGTGAAATTCACATCAATTAATCTTTTCAAATTCTGCTTCTAGCTCTTTGGTTGAAGGCTCACATGGAGGCAGTTTGGAATCAAACAATATTGACAGCATTTCACAAGTATGTTGAGTATGCTAACTAAAGGCAGCCTGTCAGCTAAATTATACAAAGTTTTCCAGGCAAAGAAGGCAGTTTCTTCAGAAACGGCCTTTCCAGACTCACCTATTATTTTTTCGTAATTCGTTTTACGACAGATTCTCCATTTTCCTGTGTAATATGTAGAATATACATGCCTGTCGATAAGCGGCTCATATCCAATATCTTCCTTCCTGTTGGAGCTATTTCTCCTTTAATGAGTATTCTGCCACTGAGATCGACAATTTGGTATTCGAAAGGGATTACAGATGGAGAGATGGATACGATATTTAATTCATTATGGGTTACAGGGTTAGGATAAATCCTCAAGATTTCACCTGTCACACCTGGAAGGTTTACAGACTGTACGGAAGAATAGTAATAAGTACCATTGGCTTTGACCACTTTTAGTCGGTAAAAGTATATGTTTGTTTTTTCAGCATGAGCATCAGTGAATGTATGCACTCTGGGATTGAGCAAGCCATTCGTTCCATTGATGACATCTAATGCCTCGTAAGTTTGCCCATCGATAGATCTTTCTACTACAATATATCCTGCATCGCCCTCGGTAATTGCTCCCCATGCTAAGGTGACTCCATTCCCTGTTGACTGTGCAGAGAAATTTGTAATATATGGAGATATGTTAGTACTACCACAAGTAGTATCAGTCCTGATAATATCTGCATTAATATCCCCTTGTGTAAATATGTCTACGGGTTCACCATTGTATGACATAGTTCCATTAGCATAAAACCATCCACTAATTCCCCAGTCAGTGTCCTTATCATTGGCACCCATACCCATTTGGATTCCCTTTTTTTCACCCATTGGCGTTGTTTCCAGGGTAGGTGCCTGGATCAATTCAAGCGTACCACTCAATGCACCTATACCTTCCAATCGACTGTTTTCTCCTATCTCCCAGTATTTCCAAAACTTATGATTCTCATATATTGATGGATGGATGGTAGTATCAGGAGGAAGGTGAAAGGTACCTCCCATGGCATGCCATTCTGACCAGTTTCTTGGGCGTTTTAATTCCAGGAGGACATCCATTTTTGCTGCAGTATCAACTACGCTTATTACGATCCCTTCTACAACGGCAAGTGTATCATTGATAATTTTCAGTGTACCGTTTTTTTTCCACCTAAATCTTTGGAATTCATTATCGTTTCCATATTGTCTAAGAGGATCAAGTGCCGAATCAAATAAGTATATAGCATGATTTATCCAGTAAGAACTTGAATCCATCCAATTGTCTAACTCATAGGTGACTACTTTATCTAATGTACAATCACTAATGAAGTTGCAGTATAGAATCTGAAATAATGCTCCTTGTAAATCAATATCAGCACATTCATTGTTCAGCGCTATGATATTAAGTAAATCGCTAGCTGTAGTAGTACCTGGTTGTACAATACTTGTATCAAGCGACATGGGATCATAAACAAGAGAATGAATCCTGTAAGTACCTGTATCTGCAAGAGAAAAACTGGGTTGATCAGATATTTCCAGAATAGTTAGCTCTTCTCCGGTTGTTAATATAAAGTTTTGAGTATATCCAGAAGGTAATAATGGAATTACATCTTCAAGTGCAATGAGAGTAACAGGTCCTAACTCATTATAACAAGTTATAGGGATAGGAACTAATGTTCCTGCATCTGCTAGCGTATTATGTAGGAAATGTATTAGTACCGTATCAGTATCTATACATACACCATTGGTCTCAGTCCATACTAAAGAATAGGTAAATCCATTACTACCTGAAAACCCAGAAATAGGATTACTTGGATTAAGAATCATTCCATTTCCATCATCAGTCAGTAAACTCCAAAACCCTGTATGAGAGGTATTACTCAACACGGCGTTCAGGAATGTAGAAGATCCACAAATTTCCAGATCTGATCCAGCCACTGCTAGCGGCGAAGATAGGAAGGTAATTCTTAGGGTATCTAAGGTAGGAGTACATAGTGAGTCAGATATCTTCCATTCCAGTTCATACGTTTCACCTGCTTTACCCCAGAATGTAGTTAATGGATCGTTCAAATCAGATAATATTCCTCCAACGCCAGTAATGATCGACCAGGTCCCGGTTTCTCCCAGTTTCGGTGTGTTTGCTTTCAGGTTTACAGAATCTGTACAAGTCTGTTGATCTATACCTGCATAGGATTGAGTGAGAATATTGTGGAAACGAATTTCGACCGTATCCTCGTCGAAACAAGTAAAGTTTTCCTCTCTCCAAATAAGCGTATAAGTTTGATTCACGGTACCGGAAAATTGGGATACAGCACTTGAGGAATCTTCCAACACTCCCCCTGTGCCTGTGAGAATTGTCCAGATGCCTGTACCATCAGTACCCAATATCGCCTGTAACGTAGTAGTAGTATCACAAATATTTTGATCAGGCCCAGCAAAAGTAGAAAATGGTTCGCCCAATTGTATAGTAATATCATCAGAAGTACCAGGACAGTTGGGTCTACTTATCGTCCACCTGAGTGTATATGTCTCCCCTGGTGTACCTGTGAACCTTATGTTGGAGAAATTAGATGTTACATTATCTTGGGTTGGGCCGAAATATCCGTTCCCATCTCCTTCGATAATACTCCAGGTGCCTATTTCACTAGTATCTGGTTCATTGGCACGTAAAGATACGGTATCACCACATGTAGTCTGATCAGGTCCAGCATCAGCCATTGTAAGCACTTGTGATAAGGAAATGGATACAGTATCAATATCGGAAGAGCAATTATCTATTTGCTCTTCCCAGGTTAATACATAAGTAGTACCAGCCTTGCCGCTGAATGTAGTGGTGGGATTGGTAAGGTCATCTAACGCACCTCCGGCCCCCTGAATTATGTTCCAAATTCCGCTTGTACCTGTAGAATATTCAGCAGAAAGGGTTGCAATGGTATCACAGAGTATTTGATCTTCTCCTGCAAATGCGGTTGGTGGCTCCAGAAAAGAGATATTCACCTCGTCAAAATTATTTTGACATTTTCCATTGGAAATGGTCCAGCGCAGTGTGTATGTGCTACCAGGTACTCCCTGAAAGGTAGTAGCTGGATCATTCGCAATAGAATCTGTTCCATTATCTATTACGAATGATCCATCTTCGCCAGAGACGATGGACCATATACCTGTTTCATCGTTCAGTGGAATGTTAGCTGATAGATTGACAAAATAATTGCATACAGTCTGATCAGTTCCTGCTTCCGGTGTAGTAACATTACTGTAGAATGTAATGGAAACGGTATCAGTGCTATTGGAACAACCAGAGTTTAATTCTTCCCAAACAAGTGTATACAGAGTGCCAGGGTTCCCACTGAAAGTAGTCGTAGGGTCAGATTTGTCGAGGAGTGAACCTCCGCTCCCACTGATTATTGACCAGGAGCCACCTATGCCAGTGCTCAGCACAGCTTCCAGTGTGGTAGAAGTTCCACAAATTTCCTGGTCATCTCCTGCCTGAGCGGTAGGTGCCTGATTAAACTGGATGATTACATCGTCAGAAGTTGGTGAGCATACACCATTAGAGATCGTATATCGTAGGGTATAAGACTCACCCTGAGTTCCTGTAAAAATATCCGTAGGGTTGTCGGTGCTGGTCGTGCCAGGGACATTTCCGAAGTATCCGTTTCCGTCTCCTGAGACAATGGTCCATGTACCTGTTTCCTGGAACCCATTGGCAGCATTTGCTGCCAGGGTAGTGGAGTTTCCACAGACGATTTGGTCATTGCCAGCGTTGGCAGTAGTAGGGTCATCATACAATGTGATATTAACTGTATCCGTATTTCCTGTACAATTGATATTAACTTCTTCCCAAACAAGTGTATACACCGTGCCAGGGTTCCCACTGAAAGTAGTCCTAGGGTCAGATTGATCGAGGAGAGAGCCTCCGATTCCACTGATTATTGACCAGGAGCCACCAGTGCCAGTGCTCAGCACAGCTTCCAGGGTAGTAGAAGCCTCGCATATTTCCTGGTCTTCCCCTGCCTGAGCAGTAGGTGCCTGATTAAACTGGATGAGAATATCGTCAGAAGATGGTGAGCATACACCATTAGAGATCGTATATCGTAGGGTATAAGACGCACCCTGAGTTCCTGTAAAAATATCCGTAGGGTTGTTGGTGCTAGTCGTGCCAGGGACATTTCCAAAGTATCCGTTTCCGTCTCCTGAGACAATGGTCCATGTACCTGTTTCCTGGAACCCATTGGCAGCATTTGCTGCCAGGGTAGTGGAGTTTCCACAGACGATTTGGTCATTGCCAGCGTTGGCAGTAGTAGGGTCATCATACAATGTGATATTAACTGTATCCGTATTTCCTGTACAATTGATATTAACTTCTTCCCAAACAAGTGTATACACCGTGCCAGGGTTCCCACTGAAAGTAGTCCTAGGGTCAGATTGATCGAGGAGAGAGCCTCCGATTCCACTGATTATTGACCAGGAGCCACCAGTGCCAGTGCTCAGCACAGCTTCCAGGGTAGTAGAAGCCTCGCATATTTCCTGGTCTTCCCCTGCATTTGACTTAGGGGCATTTTTCAGTGAAATAGTGACACTGTCGATGGTTGCTGGACAAATGCTCCCATTTGATATAGACCATGTGAGAGTATAAGATGCACCTTCGGTGCCCGAAAAACTTGATAGATTGCTATTTAATTTGCTGATCAGGCCATTTCCGTCTCCGCTGGCAATCGCCCATGTACCTAATTCTCCAATGCCTGGACTATTTCCCAATAACGTAGTGGTATTACCACAAATATCCTGATCGCTTCCAGCACTAGCTTCTGTTACGCCGAGCTGTAGAAAAATTTCTACTGAGTCTTTGGTTACACATTCGCCGTCGTCTATTTCCCATTCTAATACATATGCTGTGCCTCTTACACCTGAGAAAGTGGTATTGGGATTGGATGGATTTACAAATGTTCCTCCTGCACCAGAAATGACAGACCAAGAACCTGTTTCGCCAGTAGATGGCGTATTGGCAGATAGCGTGGTAGTAGTATTACAAATTTCTTGATCAGTTCCTGCATCAGATTGGGTTGTAGAACAATTGATATGGATCGTAGCATTATGTATATCCTCATTAGATAGAACAGATTGAATGGATGTATTGACGATGTTGGATAGATCCGGATCAAATGCTAATATTGAGCCTTCGGTTACAGCTTTTGTACCAAATGTAATTGTCAAAGCAGTAAATGAGCTATTGATGGCTGTTGCTGAACCTCCTTCATATCCAAATGTCCCAGTCTTATTATCAAAATCAGGACCAATGACTGGTAGAGGAAAGTAGGGAGTTACATCCAGGATCTCCAAATAGGTAGGATCGAATGTAAAATAAATAGCTGCGGCTAACATACTTTCTCCTTTGGGATCGATCACTACATCTACAGAAAAAGAACTTCCTACATTTTCAGTTACTATTTCTGGTGTGAATGAAAGCGTAGATTGCCCCAATATATTTGTCGGAATTAAAGTGATCAATATCAACAAAGTCCATAAGAATAGTTTGTTGCAGTTATTTACTAAAGCGTATAGTTTCTTTTTATGCATATGTCCGTGTATATTTTGGATTATGACTTATCTTATGAGTATATTTTCATGAAATAGTACAGAGCCATTGTTAATCAGGCAATTGTACAAACCCCGCTTCTTGATAGATATTTTATTCTGTGCTAATTCTATTTTTTCTAAAAAATACTGTGAATAAATATTCCTTCCCTGTATATCGAAGACTTCTACTTTAATCGGAAACTCTACATCTTGAAATGCTATTGAAAAGGTTCCAGAGGAAGGGTTGGGATATATTTGAAATCTTTGTGTGTGATTAGGTATATTGAGGATTTGGGGATCAAAGTCTGTAAAAGCTTCACTTAATACACTCTGTCCCTGATAAGTAATATTTGGGTTTCTTGAAATAGATTGATCGAATTGAATATCAGGATGTAGAGTAGATTTTTTTCTGAATATTATTTGGGCAAATGAAAAATTTCCATATATCGCTTCATTCATAAAACCTAGTGCTATATCAATAGTACCTCTTTGATTATCATATTGATTTAGCAGTTCTATATCTGTTATATCTGGAATAATGATATTCAGTACCTCTAAAGCTTGAGGGTCAAATGATAAAAATGATTCGATACCATCTATAGATTGCTTGTAGGAATCGGCATATAGTAATATCGATAATGAATCACTGGTATTATCTATCAGCGTATCCAATCTGGCATACATTTTCACAGTAGTTGATACATCGGAGTGGGCCTGTTTGGCTAATCTATTTGTAGTTCTTCCAGGTATCTCTCCTGATTGGTTGTAGTTACTCAGTAGAATAGAGAAATCTATAATGTTGACGAGTTGATCTGCATTAAAGTCTGCTATGTACTTATAGGAAGGGTGTGAATGATTTTTGTTATACGTACTGAGTAAAGTAGCAAAATCTATGATATCAATTTGATTGTCATTTGACGCATCTCCCATTCTCAATTCATTGAAATCAATAGGGTTGATCCCATCATTTATACTTACACGTTGCACACGCTGAAGTGACTGGGGATGTTTGATACAAACATCATAAGTGCCAGTAGGGATATCTGATAGAATAAAGTTGCCTGATTCGTCAGTTTGTGTTTTTACTTCATATACAGGAGAAGAATAACTGGAAGGATCGTAAAAATGTATATTTAAATCAGCAGTATCTAATATCCGAGCCTGCAAATCTATGTGTCCTTCGATAGAAACAGAGGGACAATTGTATACGCTCCCTAGGATTCCTGTCAATGAAGAAAGGACAAGGGAGTTAGTTCCATCGTTTGAAGAAAAACTGTTTACGTGAGTAATGGATTTGCCAATGGGAGTGAATGATGTAATAAATTCTATGTTAGGGCTTGCATCAGTACTGAGAATTTCAAAGCAAATTTGCCCTATATCTATCCAGGTCTGATCAGTTATTGAGGGACAACCAGATGTGGATCGATCGGGATTTAGGACCAGACCTATCAATAAAAGCCCATTATCTGTATCTTCTGTAAATGCATGTGGGTACCAAAGAGGTTCACTATCATTATTGCTGCATGTACTATTTTCATCGAAATTGAGAGATTGATAAGAAAGAAAATTTACTACTTGTTTATCAAATGAGATATATATAGACGAAGTTCCAAGTATACTCTCATGGCCTGACTTAGACTTTACTTGAAGTTTGGAACAAAATGATGTCTTTTCACAATTGGGATTATTTTCTAATCTTAGTTCGATCGACTGAGAAAATGAGATGGAACTACACGTTAGAATGAATAGCGAACATATTGATAGTCTGCATATTAATATTTGTCTTACTTTGATCGGGACACTATCACGGATTACTGAGCTTAAAATTTTATGTAAAATAGGGATTAACAGCATGATAGCTAGGAGGTCAATTAATAGACTATATGTTTGTACTTAATTTGAAACATTTATATTTATAGCATAAATATATTCTATAATAGTATATATAATATATAATACAAAAATAGTAAAATATTTTTATAGGATATATATGATTTGTGTACAAACAGTGCTTATTTGTGTACTAATCGGTGTGTATGGTATAACTGATAGGAATTCCCGATAGGAAGAATAGAAAAATAATTTACAAATATTTGATATGCAGTTAGTTACTCAAATATCTCAAAACGTTTGTAATAACTTTTCCCGTCGGTATTAATATGTAATATATATAAACCGGCAGGATGTGAAGAGATATCTATGGATTGAGTATATTCGGCTGTGTATATCTCAAAAGTATTGCGAAGCAATTCTCTTCCATGGAGATCGTATATACTCATTGTACCTATGCCTGTGGGGAACTGTGATAAGCTCACTCGAAAAAGACCTGTATGTGGATTTGGGATAATTTTAATTTCTTTATGAGAGATTGGTTGAAGTGAATGAGTAGTTATGAGGTCTACAATTTTTTTCAAAGTGTCAATTCCACAGTTATTAGAAACTTCGAGTGTTACTTCATAAATCCCTTTTTCGGGATAATTATACGTGGGGTTTGGGGAAAATGAAAGGTATCCATTACCAAAATCCCAGTTATATTGTTCGCCAAATTGGGACTTATTGGAAAAGTTCACTGAATTACTGTCTATTTCAAAGGTAAAATCAGCTACTGGGATTGTACCATTATTACCTACTACGACGGATGCAGTATCTCGACATACATCACTATATACAATGACCTGATATCTTCCTGGTGCCAGATTACTGGCCTGTTGTGAAAATTGGGCTGGGGCTGTTTGCCACCAAAAAGTATAGTTTTCATTTGCAGGAAGTGCATTCACAGTGGCAGTACCATTTGATGCTTGACAATCGGAAGGTGAAGAGGAGGTAGATAAAGCTAAATTGCAATCGGAATCAGTTTGAACTTCCAGGATGATACACGTTGTATCACTCGCACAAGAATTTGACGAAATGAGACAAACTTCAAAACTACCCGTGTCGGAGTATGTATGTTGTGGGTTAGCATTTGTGCTCAGCGTTCCATCTCCAAAATTCCACGAATAGTTTTCTGCTTGTTTACTAAGATTATTAAATGACACTGTCAGACCTTCCGTGAAAGTATTAAAACTTGCCTCCGGGACTATTTCAGTTTCATCAATATTGATAGTCAATTCATTTTGACAATTTAACTCATCTGATACCTTCACTGTATGCATACCTGCGGACAGACCGGTTGCAGTTTGACCTGTTTGACCATTATCCCATATTATCTGATAATTCCCTGCACCTCCTGTAACAGAAAGGGTAGCACTTCCGTCATTTGTATCACAACTTGCATTGGATACTGATAGAATTGATACTTCAGGGACTCCCGTTGAGTTTATTTCAAAGCTCTGATCAATTTCGCATTGATTTTGGTCTATAATCACAAGGCCATACATCCCTTCGGATAAGTTAGCTATTGATTCTGAAAATTCGTTAGAATTTGTGTGAGAACTGGTTTGGCCAGTACTCCATTCAATTTGATAGGGTGGCGTTCCTCCAGAAACATTTGCAGTAACGCTTGCATTGCTTGAGTCGCAGGTAGCATCTGTGATAAGTAATTCAATAGCGGGACCATCTGTAAGTCCTACATTGATGGATGTATTTTCCAGGCAACCTCTTTCATCTATAACAGTAACTCCATAATTTCCAGGAGCTAAATTGAATATCGTATCTGTTGAAGCATTGTTTACCCAATTAATACTAAACGGAGGTGTACCGCCCTCTATATCCAGCCATGCTATACCATTATCGTCATCGCAGGTAGCATTTTCAGCATCAATAGATAATATAGGACCATTGATATTTAATATTTGTAACGTATCAGTTGCCTTACAATCATTTGCATCTGATACAGTCACGGAATATGTTCCCTCACGCACGGCTTTCAGCGTATCACCTTTTTGCCCATTGCTCCATAAAATTTGATATTCAGGTTGTCCTTTACTGATGGTCACTACAGCACTACCATCGTTTTGACCACAGGAAGCATTTTCTACTTGTGTTTCAATAACGGGAATATCAGTTCCTGTAATGACTAGAGATGAGGATACTTCGCAGTTGTTGCTATCGTTTACAGTAACTGAATAAGGACCTAGAGACAAGTTTTCAATAATATTGCCTTGCGCTCCATTATCCCATTCAATATCGAACGGAGCTTTACCACCTGATATATCTACCCTCGCTGCACCGTTGTTTTCTCCACATCTGGCATTTTGTATGCTGAGTGAAAGCTCAGGAGCATCGAGAAGACCGATTTCTAATGAGTCCGTCACAATACATCCATTATCATCACTGACAGAAATTCGATAAGTTCCTGGTGCAAGGTTAGATAGATTATATAGATTCCCAGTAATTTCCTCCTGACCATCTGGCCAATTAATTTGAAAAGGTGCGGCACCACCGAGTATTTCAATAATAAGGGTTCCATTATTCTCATTACATGTAGCATCTGTACTTTTGAGGAGTATATCGGGTGAATCTGTTTCTTCAATAATTACCGTATCCTGGTCTTGACAACCTATATTATCGGTTACAGTTACAATATATGATCCTCCAGTTAAGTTAGTTGCTGTAAGTTCATCCAGTCCAGCGACTGCTTGTCCATTGCTCCAACTGATTTGATAAGGAGGGAGTCCTCCGGTAATAGTTGCTGTTGCTGTTCCATTATCTTCTCCACATTCTGCATTAGCGAGGTCAGAAATATTAATTACAGGTACGTCTGTATCCAGTATGCTAAAAGACTGTGTTACTTCACATCCTGCTTCATCAGATATGGTGAAGCTATATTCGCCTGAAGTGAGACCTGTGATAGAGGTTCCCATGTCATTATTACTCCATGATACCGTAAAATCACCTTGAGCATCTGATACATTTACAGTAGCTGCCCCATTGTTATTTCCACAGGTGGCATTAGTAACTTCACCCAATTCAGCTGAAAGTGTACAGGCAATTTCAGCACATACTTGTGAATATTTGACAAGATAGGCACCATTATCCTGGAATAAAGACTCATTGTCAGAGGGGTCGAAATCGAAAGATGTCCCTGAGAAAGATCCTAGGGTATAGATATCTCCCTTAGAGTTTACAGACATCCCCAGTCCATTCCCTGAACTAAATTCACCATTTACGATGGGACTAAATAGAAAATCATTTGATCCCGAAGAATTATATTTTCCCAGAAATGAATTGGAGAAGGTTTGTAAATCTTCTTCGAGAAATCCCTTTCCGGTCGTTGACCCTATCACATATAAATTTCCCCCAAAGTCATAATCTACCTCTCTGGATTCTCCAAAGGGTCTGCCTAGGGGATTAGAGGTAAAGAGAAAATCGTAGAAAAGAATGTTATTTTGATCATCCAATTTAGAGAAAGATAATCCTATATCTCCGCTGGGAGGAGTATGTGATCCTCCAAAATATGTATTTAGCAGTGGATCTACTTCCAATGAGAGGTTTGTCCCCATATGGTCTGTGTTTGCAGGCTCAGGGATTTTGGACGTAATATTTATGCTTATAAA
>CAZZEC010000153.1:0-1123 GCA_964652565.1 uncultured Bacteroidia bacterium | reverse complement strand
GGGTCTATATCAATATTGCCATCAAAAAAACCTGTTACATATACATTCCCTTCTAAATCAGCGGTGATGCCTCTTCCTTTATCGCCACCGAAAATGTCATTTTCATCTCCTAATATGAAGCCCCATATAAAATCTCCCGTAGAATTATATTTAGCTACGAACATATCATTATCTCCCTCTATCATAAACTGACCTTCAGACGGATCGAGATCGGCAGACTCAAATACATTTCCCGTAAGCAGTATGTTACCATTTGCATCTAATGCAATATCTAATATATCAGCACCATTTACCTCTCTTAAAAACAGTGGCGTTCCATCGTCAGAATACTTACTGAAAAATCCACTTCCTCCAATGAAAATTTCATCATTCTCATTAATATCCAGCGTTGTAGCTTCATCGGGTATTTTTACCGCCCAGTCGTACACCGGGACTAGAGAATCGCAATCAAATACTTGTAATTCCCTGCAAAAGGTATGATCACCACAATCATCAGTAATGGTAAGGCAGACCTCATAGATCCCTTTACTATTGTACTCATGTTGAGGATTAGGTTGGCTGGACTGTTGCCCATCTCCAAAAGTCCAGGAATAGGTACCTACTCCGAGAGATTGATTGTAAAAAGAAACGGTTCTTTCTGAAAGTGTATGCTCAAATTGGGGTATAGCACAGGGTTCTACGTCTTCTGGAATTACAGTAAGTGTGATGGGTTGAGTGATTAATGTCAGATCTGGGGCTTGCGGATGCGTGATCTGGCAAGTATACATGCCAGAATTTGAGAGATCAAGAGATGAAAAATTCAGATTGGGAGTATTTTGTTCAGCAAATGGCTGCTGATTATTATCCTTAAACCATTGAAAAACTGCTCCATTTACTTCAGTATCGATATCTAGCTCTATGGTGAAAGAATCACCTTCTAATTTTTGGAAGGATTGACTATTGCCAACGGGTTTTTGGTCTGCATACTTAAACGTTGGGATGCTTATGTTTGGGAGAATATCCTCGAAAGTGAAGTAATTTTCATCTATCGTGAGTTCTTGTAGGTTTGAAAGGTAACTGAATTCTGGCAATTGGGTAAACTGGTTTTTGGAACAATCAATTCGAACAATATTAGGACAGTTTA
>CAZZEC010000152.1:0-14035 GCA_964652565.1 uncultured Bacteroidia bacterium | reverse complement strand
ACAGCCTTTGTTCTATCGGGCAATGATGAGAAAAGTACGGGAGATGCTCTGATGGGAAGATTGAATTACAGTTTCCGCTCCAAATATCTATTATCGGGTTCTATAAGGAGAGATGGGTTCTCTGCTTTTGGTGAAAATAACCGAAGAGCTACCTTTCCCTCTGTTGCTGGTGGATGGGTAATCTCAGAAGAATCATTCTTCAATTCCTCATTTATTGATTACTTTAAGGTACGGCTTTCATGGGGTGAAAATGGAAACAGAAATATAGGGCGTTACGCAGCATTATCTCAATTAGTAGCAGGTAAAAATCTCATCGTAGATGGTACGGGTGCAGTACAAACGGTCTCTACTTTATCAAATACTACGATGGAGAACCTGGATCTCAAGTGGGAGCGTACGACTGCCTGGAACTTTGGGATCGACTTCAATATTCTCAAGGGTAAGGTTGACGGGTCTTTTGAGTATTATGATATGACGACAAATGACCTACTGGTTGAAAGGGCACTACCTAACGTAATCGGGTTTTCAAGTGTATTTACCAATCTGGGAGAGATACAAAACCGGGGAGTAGAATTATCCCTTACTACACGTAATATTGAACGACCTGCTTTTCTGTGGAGTAGTATCTTTAATTTCTCACTCAACAGAAATAAAATCATCAGTTTATATGGTGATACTGATGAAGAAGGAAATGAGTTAGATGACATTACCAATCAATGGTTCATAGACAGGGCCCTTGACGAAATCTGGGACCTTAGGGAACTGGGAGTATATAAAACCAGTGAAATAGAGCAAGCGGAAAGATATGGGGTATTCCCTGGAGACTTTAAGTTAGAGGATAAAAATAATGATGGAGTTTACACCATTGAAGATAGGGACTTTCTAGGCTTTACTACTCCCCGGTTTCGCTGGACCTTTGTAAATAACTTTACTTTCTGGAACAGCCTGGATCTATCGGTAGAAATATATTCTCTTTGGGGGCAGATGAGAGCTTTCAATCCCGCTAAAAATAGAGATGGGTTCATAGATCGTACCAGTTCTTTACAAACTCCCTACTGGACACCAGACAATCAATTGGATGATTATGCAAGGTTATTCTCTAGTGATGGAAGTGCAAGTTTTAACATTTACCGGGATAACTCTTTCATTCGATTGCAAAATATTACCCTCTCTTATAATATTCCCTCAGCATTCCTCGATAGATTCTCTATCAAAAGCCTGAGAGTATATGGAAATGTGAGAAATGTTTATGTATGGGCTCCTAATTGGGATCTGTATGATCCAGAAGCAAGTGAAGTAGATGGAACCGCAGGATTGGTACCCACTCCTAGATATTATACGGTAGGGATTAACCTTTCACTATAGCACTTTTACTATTCAAACACTCATTATTTTTTGGAAGATTATGAAATACGATAAAATATATAAATTAAACATCTACCTATTCTCATTGATATTAATGCTAACATTAAGTTGTGATGAGGATTTCCTGGAACCGGATGAGTTATCATTTTATACGCCTGGCAATGCACTAGATAACGCAGACGGGATGCGTGGTTTACTATCGCAGGCAATGACAAACCTCCGGTCTGAATTCTATGGTGATGGTGCGCCTATGATCACGGAAAATATTTTTTCTGAAGTAGCGGTCGAAGGTACAACTGATAAGTCCGGACCAGCGCAGGATCTCAATTTATTGATCCTCCCGGACGCCAACCTAAACAGTTCAAATACCAACCGTATAGGGTGGTTTTGGAACCAGTGGTACGAAGGTATCAAATTTGCCAATACCGTTATTACACGTATCGATGATGCAGAATACAGTTCTGAGGCGGAGCGCAATGCCATATTAGGTACTGCATATTTTCATCGTGCCTATAGATATTATCGATTGACACAACAATTTGGGGATGTTCCTGCCATCATGGAAGAGATTTCTTCTCCCAAACTGGATTTTAGCTCAAATACAAGGATGAGTATACTGGAAAGGATCAAAAATGATTTAGAGCAGGCAGTCAATTGGGTACCTGAAATGACAAATAAGGGGGAAGTAAGTCGAGGTGCGGTTTTGCATTTACTGACAAAAGTGCATCTGGCTATGGCTAATTTTGACGCGGCTATCGCTACAGCCAGTCAGGTTATTGATGGCGGAATGTATGCCTTAATGACAGAAAGATTTGGCTCAGAACGTGATAATCCCGATCGGAATATCATTTGGGATCTTCACAGACCCGAAAACAAAAGTATACCTGAGAATACGGAAGCTATACTCAATGTGATTTCCAGGCTAGGATTCGATGGTGCAGGTTCTACTACGAGCCTGATGCGACAGGCAGTTCCTTTGTGGTGGAGATTTATTAATACACCCGATGGTGCAAATGGAATGACTGACAATCCCAATGCAGAAATACCATATGTAGTCCAGTTTGGAAGAGGCATTGGCAGAAATCGGGGAACTCCCTACAGTACCAAGTTTATTTGGACAGATGACAATGACCTGAGACATAAGTTTCCAAACTGGATGCGTATGGAAGATCTTACCTATAATGCACCAAGTTTGAGAGATGCGGGAAATCCTTTTTACGATCAGCCATTGCAATTATTTACAGAAGATGGTACAATTTTGTGTTCTGATACGATCCGTAACTGGTATGACTGGCCTCACTACAAATTATATATTCCCGACCCGCAAAATGCCCGTCCTTCTGGAGGTCATTCTGACTGGTATGTATTTCGTTTGGCAGAAACCTATCTCTTGCGGGCAGAAGCGTATGTATGGAAAGACGACCTAGCAAGTGCTGCTGCTGATATTAACATAATTAGAAGAAGAGCTGAAGCAGGTGATTTGGACCCAACAGAAATTAATATTGGCGTAGTATTGGACGAAAGGGCCAGAGAACTCTACTATGAAGAACCTAGAAATACAGAGCTAACAAGAATTGCATTTATTTTCGCGCAAACTGGAAAAGCGGCTTATAACGGAAAGTCATATAGTCTGGACAACTTCCATGAAAATAATTTCTGGTACGATCGGATTATGGAGTCGACGGCATTTTACAATCAGGGAGTCATTACCATTCACGGTGATGAGTACACCATGAGCCCTTATCATGCGCTGTACCCCATCCCAGCTAGTGCCATAAATTCTAATACACAAGGACGTATCAATCAAAATATGGGATATCCTGGAGCAGAAGCCAATGTTCCTCCTTTAACAGAAATCCCTTAGTGGAAGATACGTATGTAGAAAAAACATTAAATCTTACCTCATTAGTAGGAAACGTTCAGAGGTAGAAGTTTAAGTTTAGTATAGGGGTAGACTTCAAGTCTACCCCTAAATGTTTTCTAAAGCTATATCGTCCTATTCAAAATTTATGATTAACGCCAATACCTGGCTCTTAAGAGATTGTATGGCTTCAGCATGCGTTGTGAATTTGGGTTCGTAGATATTGGATAACCCAAATGAATAGGTGAGTTCGGGGGATAGCTTAATTTTATCTCCATAAAGGGTAAAACCTAATCCCACGACAATACTCAAATCTTGTTTATTAATTTTCAGGAGTCCGGGATCATCTCTCACGCGTTTATTACTGGCGAAATTGATCCCCATTTGTCCCCCTCCAACAATATAAAATCTTGTCCTGTTATAGTAGTCGGATTTGAACTGCAATAATAAAGGTAGATATAAGTAAGTGGCTTCAACCTTACGATCTTCTACCAAACCCGTATCAAAGTAGAATTTAAAGTTGCGCTGTTCAAGGGATACACCAGGGATGAATCTCAATGCAAAATTGTTGTGAATGTTGAGATTGGTAATGATGGAAAGACGGATTCCTGGCTGAGGGTTCATCTCAATATTTTCCACTACGGTGGTAAAACCAGGAGATGATACCAGGATGTCTTCTTCCAAATTGTATGTACTGTAATTCAATCCAATCTGGAACCCTAAATTAAAGAGTTTGTAATCAAACTCATGCTTCCCAAAACGTTGGGCCTGAGAAGTTGAACATGCCAAACAACTCATACTTAATGCCAGGAACCAGCGAAGGAACGTATTTTTATTCAAAGATGACTTCATACGATTTCAAAAATAACAACCGGTACTGTAAAAACAGATCGTAAGGTGGCAAAATCTTGCACATCCAACTAGATTAATAATAAAAGATCCGGGTAAAAGTCTTTTCGTAACGTATGATGATTATTTTTCCAGCAAGTATAAGGCACATATTCCAAATGTCAAAGGAATATATTTTGCCTTATTGAATCCTAATTGAAGACAAATATCTACAAATTCCTTGCCATTGGGAAAAGCCTTTACTGATTCAGGCAAATATTCATAGGCACTGTTGTCCCCGGAAATAAGTTTGCCGACCAATGGGGTAATCACACGAAAATGTAATGCGAATAATTGTTTTAACGGAAATTTGGTGGGAAAGGAGGGCTCAAGAATTACACATGCTTTACCGGGTTTGAGAACTCTGTGTACTTCTTGCAATCCTTTTTCGAGATGTTCAAAGTTTCTAACACCAAAGCCTATCGTGATAGCATCAAAATAATCATCGGGAAATTCCAATGCTTCTGCATCACCTGCTATGAGGTCGATCATTTGGTGTAGCTCTTCTTTCCGAATTTTTTCCCTCCCAATGGAGAGCATTTGTTGAGCAATATCAACCCCTATAATCTCTCTGGGTTGGAGCTTGGCAGCCTCCAATGCAAAGTCTGCCGTTCCCGTAGCAATGTCGAGTATGCGCTGTGGGCGATAGTCCCGCAATAAGCTTACAGCTTTTCGTCTCCATGTTACGTCTATACCCAAACTTAACGCTCTATTTAATAAGTCATAGCTTGGGGCTATATTATCAAACATCTCGGTGACCTGCTTTTTTTTCGAAGCAGTAGGATCGGAATATGGTGTTACCGGTTTTGTCAAAATATGAATATGTTTTGCTATACAACGCGATTGTTTATAGTTTGGTTTAACTTTGTATAGATAATATCGGCATAGTGAATGATGGTGCGAGTTGACTCTTAAGGTGTTTTAAGCAAAGATCAATGGATATCAAGAAGGCTGAATTTGTTAAAAGTAGTACACGTACGGACGAACTCCCCCCTACGAATTATCCAGAGTATGCATTTGTAGGCCGCTCCAATGTCGGGAAATCATCCTTGATCAATAAACTCTGTAATAGAAAGAATCTGGCAAAAACCAGCGGCACCCCAGGAAAAACACAGGTAATCAACCATTATCTCATCAATGAAATCTGGTATTTAGTGGATCTCCCAGGGTATGGATATGCAAAAGTTTCCAAATCCAGAAGACAACAATTTACAGATATGATATTTGATTACCTCACTCAGAGGAGTAATCTCATGAATATCTATGTGTTGATTGACAGCCGAATTAAGCCACAGAATAATGATTTAGAATTTTTGGAGTTTTTAGGCACAAAGAGTTTACCATTTACCATCGTCTTTACAAAAATTGATAAGTTGAACGCTACCAAGCTGGAAAAAAATATTTTTACGTTTGAACAGACGTTATTACACACCTGGGAATCTTTTCCACCCATGATAGCAACTTCTTCTGTAACGGGTATGGGGTGTAGAGATCTGCTGGAAGAGATTGAAGAGACCAATAGGCTATTTTATACACAGTGAATATTCTTCTGATAGATCCATTTTTCGCAGGCTCCCACAAGAGATGGGCAATGGAGTATCAACAGGTAAGTCAGCACCAAATTGATATTCTATCACTGAGTGGACATCATTGGAAGTGGAGAATGCATGGAGGAGCTGTAACACTTGCTAGACAGTATCTATCAATTGAGCAAGCACCTGACCTTATTCTGGCTACAGATATGCTCGATGTTAATACGTTTTTATCGCTTACCAGAAAAGATACATCAACGCTTCCGATTGTGCTGTATTTCCACGAAAATCAATTGACCTATCCCAGGTCATCTGCGGACAAAGACACACAACTTGAAAGGGACTTCCACTACAGCTTTATCAATTATACCAGTGCGTTAGCTGCAGATGTGGTAATGTTCAACTCACATTACCATCAGAACAGCTTTTTAGCAGCATTACCCGAGTTTCTACGGCGTTTCCCGGATCATAGAGAGCAACATACAGTTTCCTCCATCGCCACAAAGGCTCAAGTTTTACCCATTGGGTTAAATTTTCAGTCTATGAAAAATATACACATTCATCTTCCCGAGACTCCTGTCCCGCTCATTCTCTGGAATCATAGATGGGAATTTGATAAAGGACCTCAAGATTTTTTTGAAGCGTTAATTGTACTTAGTGAACAAGGTGCAAAATTCCAGTTAGCAGTATTAGGTGAACACTTCAAGCACTCTCCGCCTATATTTGAGTATGCAAGGGAGAAGTTGGACGATCATATCATTAAATGGGGATATGTGGAGAACGTTGAAGAATATGTACAATGGTTATATCGCGCTGATATCTTACCTGTAACTTCTTTGCACGATTTCTTTGGAATAAGCGTAGTAGAAGCTCTGTACTGTAATACCTATCCTTTGCTACCTGCCAATAAAGTTTATCAGGAATATCTGCCAATAGAAAGAGTCCCCCATTTTTTTTATCATTCTGTGAGGGATTTTGTGGAAAGCTTGGCAAATTTACTGTCGAATTTTTCAATGGTACGTAACATAAAAACTCGCAAATGGGTGGAAAAATATAGTTGGGAATATTTATCGGGAGTATACGACCATTCATTTTCTCAAATTGTAATTGATAAACGTGGAAGCAATTCGTAAAAAGATTTATGAAGTCATAGAGGTAGCTGATCCTGAACATCGAGGTGAAAGCTGGACCTTTGATATTGTATTAATGACCTTAATCATTCTCAATGCGCTAGCCATCATATTGGAATCTGTGCCTGAGATCAAAGAGGCTTATATACACGAATTCTATTATTTCGAAGTGTTTTCTGTCATCTTCTTTTCCTTGGAATATATCTTGCGCATTTGGTCTGTTACCGTAAATCCGGATTTTAGGCATCCTGTATGGGGACGAATGAAATTTATATTCACTCCTTATGCGGTCATAGATCTGTTGGCCATACTTCCATTTTATATCAATATTTTTGGTATGGACATGAGGATCGTAAGAGTATTGCGTATTTTTAGGATATTCAGGCTGTTTAAACTTGTACGTTATGCGCGTGCCCTAAGGATCATCAATGGGGTATTCAAAAGCAAGAAAGAAGAGCTAATAATCAGTTTGTTCTTCATCCTGTTTATGCTATTGATTGTCTCTTGTGTCATGTATTTTGTGGAAAATGCCGCTCAGCCAGATCAGTTTTCGAGTATTCCAGAAACAATGTGGTGGGGAGTTGCTACTTTAACTACTGTTGGATATGGGGATGTTTATCCCGTAACAAATCTTGGGAGACTATTAGCAGGGATTATTGCCATTTTAGGTGTGGGGTTATTTGCATTACCTACAGGGATTCTTGCTGCCGGATGTGCAGAAGAAATCGAAAAATTTAAAGCTGAAAATAATAAAGAGGACCAGGAAGAAGAAAAATTGTCAGATCATTGTCCCTGTTGTGGAAGACCCTTACAATAATAATTATGAATAATAAAAAGCGCATGCCTGCAAAGACTAAATTAGGTGCTATACTGATATTACAATGCCCCAATTGCTTTAGAGGAAAACTTTTTATATCTCCTAATCCTTACAATTTCAGTAAAAAGCAAATGCACAGGGAATGTCAGGTGTGTGGACAGGATTTTACGATTGAACCTGGCTTTTATTTTGGTGCTGCCTACATCAGCTATGCCATCAATGTGGCGATTATGGTAGGGATCATGCTGGTAAGCTTTCTTGTTTATGATCTTACAATCCTCCAATTGTTATTCATATTTTTACCCGTATTCTTGATCCTCACTCCTCTAATATTCAGATTATCAAGGTCCATTTGGATTCATATATTCGTATCGAGGAAGCGTTAAGTCACTATTCTTCACTTTCACTCCTTGTTTGTTCAGGTTGATTCTCCCTTTGTTGAAATTCGCATATCAAGGGCCCTATCTTTGATTCAAACATTAACAACCAACATCCCAAATATTTTGTCATGTACAGAATGCAAAGCAATAGAGTATGTGTTGTGTTAATTCTTTGGATGTGCTTTTCATTGATGAGCTGCGAGGATCAGGAGTTTTGTCGCAATGGAAAAGGCCCCATAGAAATTGAAACATTTCAGGTGGATTCCTTTCAGGGAGTACATCTAAAGACAAACGCCAAAGTGTATGTTTCACAGGGAGATATTCAGGAGGTAACTGTAGAAGCAGAAAGAAGTGTTTTTGAAGAACTGGATCTGGACGTGAGAAATGATGTCCTGATCATTGATCTGGACCGTTGTTTTTTTGACTATGATATGGAAGTATTTGTTACAGTTACAGAGCCTTTATCCGACTTGATCATATCAGGCTCAGGAGATATACATGGTGAAGGTCAATTAGTGGCAGCAGAAGAAATATATCTCGATATCTCAGGATCAGGTGAAATTCGCGCATATCTGGATGCAATAGATATTTTCAGTAGAATCAATGGTTCAGGTGATATTGTGCTGAATGGAATTGCAGAGAACCACGAAGTGAATATATCCGGCTCAGGAGATCTCCACGCTTATGATTTAGTAGTAAGAAACTACGATATAAGAATCAGTGGATCTGGAAAAGCAGATATCTATATTGAAGGAGGTAGGCTGGATGCCAGAGTGACTGGTTCAGGTGATATCAGGTATAAAGGAAACCCAGAAGTAATAAACTCTCAGATTACTGGGTCTGGAAATATTATAAATGTGAATTAATTTTTACCCTTTTCTTTCCCCTAATATTGATGCCTTTCCCCCTTTCCCCAAAGGGGGATTTTTTTTAAAAATTATATCAAAAGACGCTTGGCTATTGTTAGGTTTGTATAAAACCATCTTTAAGTCCCAACACCCATGCACCGTAAGCTAACAATCACCTATCTCGTCTTACATATTGGTATAATATTATCAATGAGGTCACAGGAATCACTAACAGTCAACTTTAGCGTTGAGCGAGGAATATACGATATGCCTTTTCAGCTCATGCTTTCTTCCAATGATCCAGATGCCACTATTCGATATACCACCAATGGAACGATTCCCAATGATAGTTCCAATATGTATCAAAGACCGCTTGAAATAACAAAGACCACCGTAGTAAGAGCCGCAGCATTTCTCCCTAATTCCAATAGTGTAGATGTGTTCACACATTCCTACTTATTTCCTGAAGAAGTACTGAATCAACCGGATAGTATCTCCGAATGGCCTCAAACAGAATTATTTACTCATTTTACAGGTGCTCCAGTCGCCTATGACAATGGGATGGATTCAAAGATCACGGAGGTAGCTAAATACAGGAAAGCTATCATCAAAAGTTTTGATGAGATTCCTTCTATCATGATTACCATGTCCACTTCAGAGTTTTTTAGTATGTATTACAGTGATGACGAACTGCCTATATATCTAGAAATATTGTATCCAGACGAAGAAACTACTCATGAGGCGGCTTTTGCTGGGATAGAAGGGATAAGTCATAAAATATTGAAGCGCTCCTACAGGATTTCTTTTAAAAAGAAATATGGGGTCGGGAAGTTGAATACACAGATATTTAGGAAGTATGCACCATTTCATGCAAATACTGCTGAAGATGATCTGGACCAGTTAGTTTTGAGAGGAGGAACTCAGCGCTGCTGGGCAAGGCGTTGGTTTCCAGACCAGACGGCCTACACTAGGGATCAATGGTACAGGGATTCACAACTTGCAATGTCAGGATATGGCGTAAGAGGGACCTTTGGACACGTATTTGTAAATGGAGTATATATCGGGCTATACAACTTGACCGAACGTCCGGATGAAAATTTTTTTGCCAGTTATTTTAAAGGAGATGATAAGGAATGGTTTGTTGTGAATCACAACGGAGTGGTGGAAGGAGATGATTCCAGGTGGGAGTATATACTGGATACATTGATCCAACAGGATCTCAATGATGTAAGTTGGTACAACACATTTAAGGAATATGTGGATGTTGAGAGTTTTTCTGATTATTTGATTGTTTCATGGATATCAGGAATGGAAGATTGGCCTATTAACAATTATTATGGAGGGTACAACTACGAGGAAAAGTCACCCCTACTATTTGTAGGATGGGACGCAGAGGTATCCTGGGATAATCAAGGAGATGCAAATCCAGGAGCTTGGATTCATCGCGAATTTAGAAAATTTGGAGAGCCTGAGTCAGAAATAAGTGAGATTTGGCATGCAGCAAGGGAAAGTAAGCAATTTATGTTGACATTTGCTGATAGGGTGTATTTGCACTGTACGAATGGAGGTGCATTATCAGATTCTGCTCAACGTCACAGGTGGAGAACGCTCAATGAATTTATATCCAATGCGATTGTTGCTGAGTCAGCCAGATGGGGAGATGCACTCCAGGATGGAATTGTACGGATGAAAGATGAGCATTGGTCTCGAGAGGTCCAACGTGTTGATAGTATGATGAAAGGAAATTCTACTCGATTTTTAGAGCTATTAAAATTTGAAGGATATTATCCCAAAATCGACCCCCCCTTAATGAAAGAATTGAAGGTTGAATCCTCCGCTAAGGTTGCATATATGCTGGAAAACTCCAATGGAGAAGGAGAGATATACTATCGTGTGGATGGAGGGGACCCTTGTCTGCCTGACGGATCACTAGCCAAACAAGCCAGGTTATATACGAAACCCATTTCCATAAATATAAGATCTTATCTCAAAACCAGAGTGAAAGTGGGTGATCAATGGAGTGCAATGGGAAAATACTAATTACACGTGATTTGATATGGGTTATTATTGAATACTTGAGTGCACATGAATAGTAATATCTTGAGGTGCTTGATTGTTTCCTCCGAAATAAGGAAAGAGGAAATATCCCCATCTTGTTGATGGGAAATGGTATTCTAACTCTTTATTATTCAGACCCTTGATCTCCCAAACCGCTTTTTGTTCTGGCCTATTCATCAATAATTGAAACTGATAGGTTTCATCAGTCTTTATTTGAGCAAAGGAAATAAATTCTCTCTTCCCGTTGTTATATGCGTAGATGAACAATTCAATCTGCTCTTTTTGATCGAAAATTGGACGCCAACCTATACGAAGAGAATTTTTTTTGTGAAATCCAAAAGATATTCCGGTGAGTTTGTTGATATCCAACCAGTCCTGATCATCACTTGTACGAACATACCAGCTGTTGCGATTGAATTTAAATGATCCCTGTAAAATATTTGGTCTCCCAAAATAGATCCTTGGAATTCTGAAAAAACTGTGTCTTCCTCTTTTTATTTTATATCGCATGTTTCTTTGCTTTTCATCTATGAATATGAAAAGTGCTATTTCCTTTTATTTCGGGCACTACCTCTTCTTTGAGAAGGACCGGAATATTTTTTTGGATGTTTGCGAGGCATATTTTTTGTCTTTGTAGAAGATCTTGACTGAGCTGGATCATTGTGACTCCCTTCTAATTTTTTAATGAATCGCATATCAATAGTTCTTTTTACCAGATCAGTCCCAGAAATTTCTACCTCAATTTTATCGCCTAGCCTCAACACTTGTTGGGTTTCATATCCCACTAAACTATAATCGTCTGCCTCGTACATGTAATAGTCGTCATCCAGTGTACGAATATGAACAAATCCCTCACAAAGATTTTCTTCCAATTCAACAAATAATCCACTTTCAATCACTCCAGAAATAATACCACTAAATTCTTTGCCTACTTTATCCTGCAAAAATTCTACCTGTTTGTACTTGATAGATGCGCGTTCTGCTTCTGCTGCACTCCGTTCCTGATCTGAACAATGTCTACATTGTTCTTCCAATACCACAGGGTTCTCCATATATTGTTTCTGTTGGTATTTATGGAGAATCCGATGCACCATAAGATCTGGATAGCGTCTTATGGGACTTGTAAAATGCGTATAGAACTTAAAACCTAAACCAAAATGACCAATGTTCTTAGTAGAGTAAATAGCTTTTGCCATGGAACGAATGGCCAGGCTTTCTACAACATTCTGTTCGGGCTTTCCTTGTACACGGTGTAAAAGATTATTAAGGGAATCAGACGTGTTTTGAACCTCAGCTAATTTCAGATCATGTCCAAAGTGGCGAATAAATTCTTCGAGATGGCTCAGTTTCTCCCTGTCAGGTCTATCATGGATACGATAAACGGATGGCAGGGGAGGGTTTTCAAACAATTGGAAGATATACGCGGCGATTCTGCGATTGGCAAGTAACATGAAGTCTTCAATGAGCTTATGCGCGTCAAATCGTTCTTTTCGTTTTACAGATACGGGTCGATCATTTTCATCCAGGACAAACTTTACCTCATCCGTTTCGAACTCAATACTTCCCGTTTTCATGCGTTGAGAACGAAGTTTTAAAGCCAGGTTGTTCAACGTTATGAGGGCGTGATCGAATGTCTCATCTGGCTCTTCACCAGTAATGATGGCTTGAGCATCCTCATATGCAAAGCGTTTGTCAGAAAATATCACAGCTCTTCCAATCCACTGGTTATGGATCTTTGCTTCCTCATCTAATTCAAATACAATAGAATAGGTGAGTTTAGTCTCCTGTGGTCTCAAGCTACATACACCATTTGAGAGTTTCTCAGGTAGCATAGGTACCGTGCGATCGACAAGGTATACGGAAGTTGCTCTTCGAAAAGCTTCCTTATCAATCAAGGTATCAGGCTTTACATAGTGCGAGACATCCGCAATATGTACACCTACTTCATAATGACCATTCTTCAGGACCCTAAATGATAAAGCATCGTCGAAATCTTTCGCATCATTTGGATCAATCGTAAAGGTCAATATCTCCCGCATGTCTCTACGCCGCTTTATTTCTGCTTGACTTATTACGTCAGGTAATTTTTCCGCCTCGGCAACCACTTCTTTCGGTAAAGCTGGCTGGAAGCCATATTGATGTAAAATAGCGTGCATTTCTGTCTGGTGTTCTCCTACATCTCCCAGTATTTGAAGTACTTCTGCCTCAGGAGAACGTCTATCCCAGTTTACCATTTGTATGAGCACTTTCTGTCCATCTTTAGCACCCTTCAACAACGCTTCAGGTATATAAAAATCAACAGAAATACGTGGATCATCTGGAAGGAAAAAATATGTTCCTGGGAAATTTTCTTCTATTACCCCCACAAATTCAATCTTATTCCGTTGTATAACTTCTAGCACTTCCCCTTCTTGTCTTCCATTAGACTTTCTCTTTTTGATGAGTCTGCCTTTTACAATATCTCCATTTAATGCCTTGCCCAAATTTCGTGGAGGGATGAAAATGTCCTCACCATTTTCCACCAGAATGAATCCTATGCCACCACGCGTTACTTCCAGCTTACCTACTACAACGTGATCTTGCTTGAGGTATCTATATTTTCCTTTATCCAAATATTCTAGCTTACCCGATTCTGTAAGTCTATCCATCAACGACCGTACTTTGTTTACATTTATTTCTGAGTAAAGACCTGTCGCTGCTCCTACTTGTTTTGAGGTAAAAGTCTGGTTCCTATTAGCCTTCATAAATGCTAATATTTCTTTTTGAAAGACTTTATCTTTGGATTTTAAGGTATTACTAGCTCCTGATTTGCCTCGGGATTTTTTTTTACTTCGAATTATTTTAGGTGTTTTCTTTTTCTTCTTTGCCATATTTCATTGTGCTTAGTACCATTTTTTCAGGAAGATAGCTTCATGACAGGAAGGTGGGTAAATGGTAACAAATGTAAATTATAGACCTTGTATGTAATGAACGAAAGAGATCGTAAGGTTTTCTTACAACTTTTTTACTCCTTGTTAGACTAGATCAGCCTGTACAAAAGTACTTTTTTTCAATCACAATTCAAGTTTGTGATATACGTGAATTGTACGTAATATTAAAACAAGTCATTCCAAATTATACCTGTTTGGCAAGTAAAAATCATATAAAGATATTAAC
>CAZZEC010000151.1:0-14078 GCA_964652565.1 uncultured Bacteroidia bacterium | reverse complement strand
GTATTAATTGTATCGTATATATACTTTAAAATCAATTAAAAATATAATATTCTCACATTAAACTACACCATAAAAAAATTCGTATTATACATAAGTTAATCTATCATAGGGTAAAATATTTTGCTCGAAAAAATATTTACACTTCACATTCATGTGGATGAAAAACACAAAAATGTGGACAAATCAAATACGGACTTTAAAACCTCAATGTAATATTTATCTGTATGGAAACTAAGAACGATGCTTTACGCAATCCTGAGTCATTTTTACAAATTGGAGATTTCGTCGCTGCCTCCTTTTTTCTTACATCCATAGGGCTGTTGATTATAGCTCTATTTTTATTCTTTCAACATAGAAATATTCCTAAAAACTGGCGCGTCCCTGCTATTCTTGCTTCTCTCGTGCCTTTTGTGGCTGCACTAAATTCATTTTATCGCAGAAGTTATTGGATTACTACCCAAACCAGTCCGGTTGAATTTCGATTTTTTGACTGGTTTCTCACTGTACCTCTGATGTGCGTGGTATTTTATTATATCCTTCGCAAAGAAGGAGCAAGTATTTGGATGTTATTTAGTTTACTGCTAGGAAGCATGGTGATGATCAGTTTTGGTTATCTGGGAGAAGCTATATATCCTGAAGACTCTGTTAAATGGGGAATTCTGGGGACAATAGGTTTTGCTATCATCATTGGTTCGATCATGGGTTTCGGCTATCCCAAAATTTTCAGAAAAGGTACTGATCCAATCCTCAAACAAGGGTACGTATTGCTTTCCATCTTTTTGCCCATAGGTTGGAGTGTATATCCATTGGGATATATGACAGTCCCTGGTAATATATTAGAAGGTACCATGAGTGTAAATACTGTAACCATTCTATATAATATTGCCGATCTTTTTAATAAGGGATTTTTGGCATTATGTGTACACTTCATGGCCACACGGTCTATAGATGCACTAAGAGAGAACCTCGCTGGGGAAGCAGCAAATATGAACAGCAGCAAGCCCGAGAATCCTCCATTCGATACCACTAATGAATTTAACCAGTCTACAAATTCTTTTTTAAACATCAATCATTAATCATGCCTATCCTTAGACCATGTTTCCTGATAAGTTACTTGCTGTTTTCATTTTCCTTGTATAGTCAGGAAGTAGATCTTGCTCAGGGTATTATTGCTTATTACCCCTTCAGTAGTACCCAGCCCAGCCCTTTAAAAGACAATCCCACCTATATTAACAAAGGTGTGAGTTGGACGATGAACAGATTTGGGGAAGAAGAATCAGCCCTTGCTTTTAATGGTGTGGATGAACAAATACTCCTCCCAGCACACGAGAAACTCAATTTATCTGTATACAATGGCTACACCATCTCTCTCTGGCTTCAACCCAGAGACGATAATCAAGGATGCATTATATTGAAGGACCAGGACGTAGGGATAAAATGGACTGGAATGAAGAAACCTTTGACCGTCTTCAATGGTGTCAAGGGCGGATTTCCAGAAGGACAGATGGACAAATGGTCTTCAGATGAGTGGTATCACATTGTTTTGGTCAACAATGGAGCAGAACTCAGACTGTATATCAATGGGCAACTCGATCAGGCCTGGCCTGTTGCAGAGAAACCTCAATTGGAGGTAAAAAATGTCTATATAGGTAAGCACCCTTATTTCTGGGGTGGATTCACAGGGAAACTGGATGACCTCCTGTTATATGATCGTGCATTAAGTGAGTACGAGGTGCTCATGCTTTCTCAGATAGAAAATATCCCGATGGAATCCGCCTGGGAATACGCTGAACCCTTGGTAACACTCGAGCCTGACAATATTTTGGGTACATGGCAGGGAATATTAGTGCAACCTGCTCACGATCTATTACCCAACTACACTTATTGGTTGAAGTTTTCTAAAGATGAAAACGGTATCCTTACAGGATATTCCAGGATAGAAATCTCTGATACTACTTCATATGGAGTGTCTCGAATGCAAGGCATCATTTCAGGAAATCTACTCAACTTTGAAGAAGTGCAAGTAGTCAGGCAAAAAAATTATTTGGGATATCAATGGTGCAAAAAATATGGGAATTTATCTTTTGACCCTGATGAGCAGGCACTGAGAGGAAAATGGTATGCCAATAACTGTGAAGAAGGGGGAGAAATACTTCTGTATAAGACGGATAATGAGTTTAATTTTCACGACAATAGATTATCGGCAGAAGTATCCCTGGACGAATTGGCTCAATTGATGAAGGGGGATAGGTTGGAAGAAGAAATGAAAGAAAGGGTATTAAAACTAGACTTAGACCCAATCTATTTTCCAACGGGTAACTATCAACTGACCGATAAGGCTAAAGCCTATTTAAATCAAGAACTGCTCCCCATACTCGAGAAGTATCCCAGAATTCAACTATCAATATCGGGGCATACGGATAATATAGGTGATGACGCATTAAATCTCACCCTATCCACAAATAGAGCCCGATCTATACATGACTATTTAATCTTAAAGGGCATCGCTTCATCAAGGCTGGGATATATGGGATACGGGGAAGCCAAACCCATTGATACGAATGATACCCCAGATGGAAGAAACAGGAATCGCAGGGTAGAATTTGAGTTATCTTTGTAGGATAATTTTCATATTTACATATATCCGTATTAAATTATGTGATAACGCTTAAATGTATTACCCAGAAAGAAATACGTATTTTTTTCTGGGTAATTCTATCTATCCCACTGAGAGAATACCCATTCCTGTCCTTGCCGTTCGATGCATATCATGCATACGTTGCTGTATAATATTAGATTTTACCTTGTATTCCAGATCGATATATATCTGCTGGTTTGAAAAGTGGAGCTAAAAATTTTGAGAGAATTGAAATATGCACTATATTAAAAATATATCGTATTTTTCCCTCTCCAACATATACGAAAATTATTTTTTCGGCTAATATAATTTACCCTATTCTCGGTTATCGTGATGATACATTAGGAAACTTATAAGGACTAGATATGGAACGGATACTATTTCGCATTGCTTGTATTACCTTGTTAATTTGTGATACCTACCCTTACGCTTTTGCACAAAATATATATGCAAGGGCAGAAATAGATTCGATCGTGACAAAGAATCACGTTCAAATGGCACAATATATCCAGAACAATCAGCTATCTACGTCGACGCTGCCCATATTTTTCAATTTCGGAAAAGATTCCTATGCCGAAGTGCTATCCGATGAGCAAGTTACTCGTTATAATTTGCTTGACTTTCTTAGAAATCCATATGTAAGATCACAAAAACTCCCCAAGTTGTATGGGATCGATATTCTTTTTCTTCACGATTTTAAACAACTAGAAACGGAAAGTAATATTCAATATACAGCAAAAGCAGACTATTATGTGTATTGGATCAAGGCGGGTAAGCTAACATTAAAAAAATCGGATGTATCACTGCGATTATACCCGCAATACTACCGTTATCTTGAAAAACATAAGTTCACCAGGGGGTATGCTTTGCGAATATCTAATATTCGCTTTTATGAGTATGCTGAAAATTGGGATATCACTCAATTGGGCGATATGGAAGTCTGCACAAGACCCGAAGCGCTATCCAGCTATAACATAACGGTGTTCAATTATCCATTTCCCACCTATTCTAATGTTTTTGAAATGGATAGAGATACTTATTTCCCCAATGCAATCACTTGGGGAGATGTAGAGGAAAAAATTAGACATACATTAATTGAGTGTCAGTATCGCAAAGTCAAGTACTATCTACTATCCAGAGACGGTGAACGTCTCAATGGCTTTGTATTGATGTCAGAGTTAGAAGAGATTGATACAGAGGGAAACTCTAAAGAAAAATGTGCGAAAACAACAGATTCAGATTCCTATCTCTCATTGGATAGATTAAAAAGCTTAATATTTGATTTGTTCAATCGCAAGCCTGGATATTACAGAATGCTGGTGTTTGCCGTAACGGATCTCGAAATCGTAAGTAATACCAGAGAAATTGGTAAACAAGAAATTTTACATATACAGAAAGGTGGAGCTTCTACTTTTTCCAACCGATTATCCAGTGTGGTTTTGGAAGATAATTTTGAAGTAACGGCACTGATCTATGAGTTTGCATTGTCCAAAGCAGATGGATCGATATCAGTAACTGATGCTCGATTAGCCGGTAAAACGCATTTGGCCAAGGCAGGTGTGTTAAGCAATTGGTTAGATTAAATGATCCGTATATATACCAAAGACCCTTCGAAAGTATTTAGCTTCTTTATACTCGTCTGGTTATTGACCCTTATTTTCCTTGTTCTACAATGGTACGCAGGATATGGAGGAGAGGAAAATTTTCCCATCTTTAGAAGAAATGCTGTTGTGTGGGTTGCCAATAACACCCTTCCTATTTTGATATTATGTATAGGAATATTTGTGGTTCAACGCAACCACCATTGGAATGATAGACAAATTCTTAACACTCAGAAGGTTTACTTCTTGTACTTTATACTTATTGCTGTTGTACCTATTGCCTTCAATATAATAGGGTTCATGGTAAACACTGGGATAGAATCATCCTATAATGAAATTGCCTTTTTGAAAGACTCTTATTGGCTATTTATCCCATTACAATTATCAATTATGGCATTTGTTTATTGGAGCCTAATGAAAACTACTCCTGAGATCATTTCATCTCCCAATCAAGTATCTCATAAAAAAGAGACAAAAAAATGGAGGAAGCTTACCCAGTCTAGTCAAGAATTTTTAAAGTCAGGGAATTGGGACCAGGCCCAACCCCTGTTGAAGGAACTTGTGTCCAATAATCAGCAAGATTCAGTCATAGCGCTTCTCATCCCCTACTGCGAACAGAAAGGACAATCCGAAACATCGGATACACTTCGATTACTAAAGATGAGATGGAACAACCTGGAAGAAGAAATAAACCTTGGTACGCTTTCAAGAGAACAAATAGGGATAGAGCGTGCAAGGATTAATAAGGCGCTGATGAATGTGATTAATGAAACGAACTAATTCAATACACGCTTATTGTCAAAATCCCGACATCTTCTACTGTATTTGACACGGATCGTATACATTCTACCAACACAAATCTATAAGAGACGTAGAATCGGATTAGTATCTATTATATTGATAAAATGATATTCTCATGGAAGAGACTACTTTATACAATGGGCCGGAAGTGAGTATCCAAACGATATATGAGAAGGAATTAGATATTCAGAGTAAACTTCCCTTCAGGAGTAGATTGAGCTTTTTAACCATCATAGATTATTGGAAAAGCCAACTGGAAAGTCCCTTTGAGGCTGAGCGGATGCTTGCTCAGACGTTGATAGACAAATTAGCAGATGCCCCAGAATTCTATGAGCCCATAGACGACCTTTCTATTTTAGAAAAACATCAGGACATCGTTGACATATTTCTCAGCGGCCTTATTCCCGTTTCCAGGCGCGATTCACAGCTGGCGGTTGTTACGAACCCCTTTAATCCCAATGGTTTTTATAAAACTCCTGGTTTTCAAGCACTCTATAATCAGAAAAAGTCAGGACTATTGATTAGTAAGGAGCCTGAAGTGATGAAGAGCTTCCTCGTAATCAAACCCAGCGTAGAAATCCTGAATGTATATTATGGTCAGGATATTGAAATGGATTATCCTACGATTTTTACGATTCAATCCAAGGAGAATGGGCTGGAAAAGCATTATAAATCGGAGTTAGATCTCTCTTTCCTGGATGTGAAGGCAGTAAAACCACCCAAGAAGTTAAGCCCTTCTCAGATCAATGAATTGTTGCACAATGTCAATAATCTCGATCTATGGCAAGAATATATCCCTCCTGAAAACTTTGAGTTTCATGGGGTAGTTGTCATGAATCTCGTTGATATTACCGATGAAGAAGCACTATCTCGATTGAAATATATCTTGCTGGAAAAGGATGCGATTGTCAATGAAGATCGCATGCAGGATATACAACAACAATTGAGAACTATTTTCCGTATTCCGGATCTCAAAGTAGGTGTTACAGCTGTAGATTGTTCGAACAGAAGTAGCACATTGTATCCTAATAGACTAAAAAACAGCTTTTTATCAGATTCAAGCTTAAATTTACTCGATAGGGAATTTCAGGGTTCAGTCTATTGCAGGATGTGCAATACAGGACAGCAGGTTTTGATTGAAAATTTAGATGCACTGGAATATAAAACTACTCTTGAAGAAGAGCTTCTGGCAAAAGGAATAAAAAACGTACTGGTTTCTCCGTTGAAGGATAGCGAAGGGAAAATTGTAGGAGTACTTGAAATTGGCTCACCCAATATTTGTGAGATCAATTCGGTAGCTGCATTGAGGCTGGAAGAAATCCTGCCTTTATTTACGATAGCAGTAGAAAGGAAAAGAGAAGAAGTACAAAACCAGATTGAAGCAGTCATTCGAGAACAATATACTGCAGTTCATCCTACAGTAGCGTGGAGATTTACACAGACTGCTGCTAAATTGATCGAAGATCGAGATGCAAATGGAGTCAATGCCAAGATTGACCCAATTATTTTTGAAGATGTCTATCCTCTTTATGGTCAAATGGACATCGTTGGCTCTTCGACCTATCGCAATGATGCGATACAGGCGGATCTTCTTCACAACCTGGAAGAAGCAGACCGGATGACAAAGTTGGGGTATGAGTTATTGAGATATCCATTATTGGATTACCTTTGCCTTAGAATTAAGGAAAGTATATTATCTATACGCACGGGTATTGATTCGAGTGCAGAAGGAAGAATTCTGGAATTCCTATACAGTGAAGTACATCCCATTTTCAAGCAAATCATGCATAAGGATTCATCACTTGAAAAGAAGATTAACACCTATTTCGACGAGCTTGATACAGAACTAGGGATTATTTATCAGCAGCGGAAAGACTATGAGGAGAGCGTAATGAGAATTAATGATTTGCTCAGTGCGTGTATAGATCGCCATCAAGTACAATCGCAAAATATGTTCCCCCATTATTTTGAGAAGTATAAAACGGATGGCGTTGAGTACAATATTTACGTTGGGCAGTCTTTACTTCAGAATGAGCAATTTTCTGATATACATTTACAGAATTTACGCCTTTGGCAGCTTCTTTCGATGTGTGAAATTACCCGTAAAGTAGAGAATATCCAATCGAATTTACCTGTAGCGCTTACTACGGCGCAGCTGATACTAGTCCATGATACCCCTCTTACGATCCGTTTTCGCATGGATGAAAAGCAGTTTGATGTAGATGGAGCATATAATGTCCGTTATGAGATACTTAAAAAACGAGTAGACAAGGCACTCATAGAAGGAACTAATGAAAGATTGACCGTATCAGGTAAAATAGCCATTGTGTACACTCAAGATAAAGAAGAGCGGGAGTATGATTCTTATCTTTCCTATTTAGTGGAAAAAGGTGAGATTGAGCCTGAGATTGAAAAAGTAAAACTGGCACCTGTTCAGGGGGTAAGCGGGTTAAGAGCATTGAGAGTAACTGTAAGACCTAAAGGACATCAGCTTTTAGATGAGTTGTGCGAAATATAGCACCTCTTGTATATAAAATAACGCGGAAACGTTTTCACATTTCCGCGTTATTTCATTAGAAAACATATTCATTAGAATACATATATTAATCCATGATGTATGGATAATCTCCTACATAGACATCTTCATACAACGCGTCTAGTTCTGGGTAAGGGGATTCTTCTGCGAACTTAACACATTCTGCTACTTGTTCTTTCACACGTTTGTCTATTTCATCTATTTCTTCATCCGTAGACAAGTCGTGTTCCATCATATAGATCTTTAGATTAGCAATAGGGTCTAGTCCCTTATAGTTATCCAATTCCTCACGAGTACGATATTTTGCTGGGTCTGACATGGAGTGACCTTTATAACGATAAGTCTTCATTTCAACCAGGTATGGGCCCTTTCCAGCGCGGATATGTTCAATTACTGGCTGAAGTTCTTCGTATACTGTAATTACATCCATTCCATTAATAGGCTTTGAAGGCATATCATATGCTTCACCCAGCGTATAAAGCTCGGTCACATTGGAAGAGCGCTCGACGGAAGTACCCATTGCATACTCATTATTCTCTATGATATAGAGTACAGGTAGTTCCCACAGCATAGCCAGATTTAATGACTCATGAAATGCCCCTTGTCTTACAGCACCATCCCCCATCATACATACACAGAGTGCTTCTTCCTCTTGATACTTCAGTCCAAATCCAATCCCTGTTCCCAAAGGAATCTGAGCACCTACAATACCATGCCCTCCTAAAAAATTGTGCTCTTTAGAGAAAAAGTGCATGGATCCACCTTTTCCTTTTGAGCAACCTGTTGCCTTTCCAAAAAGCTCAGCCATACATGCATTAGCTGAAATTCCTCTAGCCAAGGCAGGCCCGTGATCACGATACGCAGTAATAACGTAATCTTCTGGTTTAATGGCACTTTCCAATCCTACAGCCACAGCTTCTTGCCCAATATACAAATGACAGAATCCTCTAAACTTCTGTTGCATATATAATTGGCTAGCTTTTTCTTCAAACTTCCTCATGAGCATCATGATCTCATACCACTCCAACACTTTCTCCTTGGAATACAGTTTATTTGCCTTCTCTTTTGCTGTTGTATTTGACATTATTCAATTGGATTATGATTCCTGTTCGTATTAGTATTAGCAACACTGAAATTGTGAATAGATTTTTGTAATAGCAAATATATTTGATTGCAAAGTTTCTACACACAGACAATGGGTCTATATCATTCCCGCGCGAGAATAAAGCGATAATAAAAAGTTATAATTAGTTATTGTTTTCTTCTTTTCGCTTTATAATATCCCTTACTCTTGCAGCACTTTCATAGTCTTCTTTGGCTAATAACTTATCCAATAGACTTCTGAGATCATCAAGAGACTTTTGCTCCAGGGGTCCCTGGTCTTTTTCTTCCTTGGGCACATTGGCCAAAGAATTGTCCACTTGAATGCTAGCAGCTTCCATAACAGGTTCTACAGTATATATTTGGCAACCAAATCTTACCGCCAGAGCAATAGCATCTGAAGTGCGAGAATCTATTTCCAGTATTTCTCCATTTTCTCTCTTGCAGGTAATTGTAGCATGAAACACTCCTTCTTCTAGCTTACTGATCGTCACTTCCTCAATTTCGGCCCCTAATTCAATCAACATATTTTTAAATAAATCGTGCGTCAGTGGTCTATTGGGTTGCATTCGCTCTAGTGCAACGGCAATAGCTTGCGCCTCAAAGCCCCCAATAATGATGGGTAACCTTCGACTACCCTCGGATTCCTCTAAAATAATGGCAAAGTTACCAGGGTGAGACTCACTATTTGCTAAAGCGATGATTTGCAATTCAATCTTTTTCATTCAACTCTCTTGATATAATCACATGTTCTATATCCCTGAGGTATTGCATGATGCCCCAGGAAATTTGCCAGTAAGAATGCACTCCATCCAGCAATTTACTTGCAATAGGTATGAAATAGGCAAACTAATCTCCTATATTACGCAACCACAGAGTAAAAGATGGAGCAAAATCTGTGTTATAATTAAGGACGTACGATCAAAAGAAGAGATTTTCATAAGAGACCCATACACCATAACCTAAACACAAGAGCGAAGATAACAAAATTAATACCATTTGTATACGAGCGTCAAAAGTGAAATTGCGAGTGAAAGTTATGCTAAATATCTCTTTAGCTACAAGGAGTAATAAGATAAGTAGTACGACATATTTAGAAATACATAACTTAATTTCCTCCCTGCAGAGCTGTTCGTGTAGTTGGAGAGGGAGGTGTAGGTGGGTGAATATAGAAGAAAAAACAATAAAATTGTTGTCTTAGCTATATGATCACCCCCTGACGTCCCCCTCTCCTTTTCTCTATCCATCTCTGCAGGGGGATAATTTTTCTTGTACTGGGATAAGTTAATATGACATACTTAATATTGTCGGGGTACTTATTACTACTTTACGACTTTAAAACTTGAACTCCATACAGTGATGTTAATAACTCCTTTATTGAAACTATATCATGTTTTGCAAGCATAAATCAGGAGTTATAAGTGGGTTGAAAACTTAATGTGTAAAAGTAGTATTATATTTGCCGCCAAAATTATTCGATATGTTACAATAGTAATTCCCCATGGTATTTCATACAAGGATAAAACAAAAAAACCCTTCTAAACATTAGAAAGGTTTTTTGGGAACTTGTGATTAAAAGATCAAGCCTGGGATTCTGCACGGGTCTCCATGTACTTTTCAATAAGGCCAGGTACTTTTTCAAATGCAGCAGACAATCCTTTATTTGTTTTTACAGGGATAAAGGAGATTTGATCCTGCCTGGAAACCAGAAATCCCATGGGTTCAATTCCCATTCCGGCTCCGGCCCCTGCACCTTCGCCCTGAGCTTGTTTGGGATCTTTTCCCCCTCCACCACCTGTACCAAACCCCATGCCCACCCGTACTACTGGAATACAGGTAAATTCACCTAGATCAAAGGGCTTTCCTACAACGGTATCAGAGTTAGCCTCATGCTCAATAAAGTGTGTAACCTTATCTAGAATTTCATCAAAATTAATGTTCATGATCGTTAATATTATACTATTAAAAAATTATCTCAGCCATACATATAGGAGCTTGTACATTTGATTTTGAACTTTTACTCTAAATAAGAACCTCTGATTATAATTGATGTGTACTTTGTACTGACCACGATTCAAGAAGTAGAAGACAGGGAATAAGTAGGCATTGAGAATGACATCTTCCGTATCGAGATCTAAGTGAAATTCCTGTACTTCAAAAGTTCTAAACATTCGCCTCAGCCTGTGAAATGTGAATCTTTTGCTAACAATGGTTTTGGAAGTTTTTTCTTTTTTCTTCTCCTTAGCTGCAGACTTTTTTGTCCACCTGTAGGGATAGAATGATTTTTTAATCCCCCAAATATGTATTGTAAGAATTGGTTCAAAAGCAGACCAATGCACTGATACAGTTCCTAATCCTCGAATTTGCACACTCATTTTGCTGCTTTCGCTATCTATTCTCAATATGAATGGTGTGAACATTACCCATGCTAACAAAAGAATGATAAGGATAACTAGTACAATCAAAAATTTCACAGGATCATCTTAATTACTCATGCATTAATTTCTTATTAAAAAGTAGAAGCTAGAATGAGTTTAAAAACAGCCAATGATGATTCCTGTCAGTAGTATCAGGTGAAATAGATGAGTTTCTTCAGTTGTAAGTATTGAGAATTCTTTCTACAAATGGTGTTTTGGCTTCTGGATAATCTTTTCGGTTGATACCCTGTTGTATTAAATGAAGTTTTTCCTGGCTATACTGTCTCACTAAATCGGGATGATCCTGCAAGATCCTTTTGAATGTTAATAGTCTTTGTACATGCTCATGTGCTTTGGGATAAGCATGAATATGAACAAAACTATGACTAAGGCTATCATCATTGAGCGTAAGATAGGTACGTCCTTCAAATCCATATGCACCTTTATTGATAAAACCCTGTATAGTCAAGAGATAGGCTTGCTCTGAAAAATTGCTTGTTGGATCATGAACGATTAACAGATCAAGAATAGGCTTGGCTTTAGATCCAGGTATAGCGGTACTACCAATGTGAATAATTTCGGCATTCTCAACCGAAGGCCGAATATATTCTTTGATGAATATAAATGCCTGATGCCACTGATGAGTATAGTCTAATAGAGATACTGTACCTCTTTGAAGGCCAATCTTAAATTTTGATAACGTTTGAATGAGCGCTGATTTGTCCATAGTAGTCAAACACTTAAATGGCTCATCATCATTGGGATTCCAGTTTTGATAGCAATTCCTGTGCTCGTGTTGCATAGGCGTGCTTCGGACGAGCGTCAATTTTTCGTAATACATTCACTGCCTGAGCCCTGTTTCCCTTAAGGCCATAAGCAAGCGCTATATACCATTCTGAGGCTTGATAAAACAAACTAGAATCGGGAATAGACATTAGTGTTGAGATCGCTTGATCATATTCTTTAGCCCCTATACTACTAATACCAAGGTAAAAAGCTACTTCAAGTTGATCGGGTTCTTGTGAATGAATTTCTGCTAATTGATCTGTTGCGAGTCTGTAGTTTTGTTCATTATAACTTTCCATAGCTTGTTCCAGTGGGGAGAATGTATCATCTCGCTGTGTAATTCGATCTGGATAGGGTTCAAAATAACTTATATATGGATTTTTCTTGGGACGCAACTGCCAAAAACCAATGGCTAATAAGACCACTGAAGCGGCTACGAGTCCCCAGATAGCTTGTTTTTTAAACAACAGATCAAGATTGGCGGGTTTGATTCCGGTTTTCTGATCTAATGCTATTAATTCTTCTTTATACAGACGCCTTTTCCGTAAATCTAATATCGTCCGGATTTCTCTTTGTAGCAGATACTCTTCTTTTAAGGACGGATTGCTTGCCAATTCTTCTTCAAATTCAACACGTTCCTTATTATTCATTAGGCCATCCAGATAGGCTTCTATTTTGGTAAAATGATCCATATAGAATCTCATTATTAATCATCAATGTGTGTATGGATAGGTTGGTGGCATTGATAAATGCTATACTTTATAACATAGGGAACTGCAATGCAAGTACAATCAATTACACATCCTCAAAATATTATTACTAGCATTATTTACCAAGCTATCTTTAATCTTAGCGAATCAGGTTTTGGGTTTATAGTTAAAACTAATTTTTAGCTTATTACCCTACGAGTTCTGCAATCATTTTTCTTACTTCGGGACGATCTTTCAAGAGATTTTTCAGCCCCTTTAAACAATTATTCTTACGATTCCTTGCAATCTGTTCATTTTTGTACCTGAGTTTATGTGCTATCTCTTTCATACTATATTTTAAACTCCAAAGCGTAAGCACCTCTTTGCAATTTTTGGGTAATTGATCTAATAATTCCTCAATAAGTTGTTCTTGATCTTTTCTGAGAATGTTAGACTCAGGATGATCATGAATTATTTGGTCATCTTCTTTTAGCGTATTCAAATAATTTTTTTCAACTCCTAATCTGCGGAATCTTCGAAACCAAAGATTTTTACTCATAGCAATCAGATAAGTAGAAAGGGAGCTTTTCCCTTCGAACCGATCTTCTTCTACTGCTAGCAATAATTCGATGATCGCATCTTGAAAAATATCTTTTGCCTCTGCCAGGCTACCATTCCGACTTTGAATAAATGTTACAACCTGATGTATATGTTTCCTATACAAAAATGAAGTTACATTTTCCCTACTAGCCCCTCCTCTCTTAATTGCATCTATAATCTCTTTATCCCTATATCGAACCTGTTGCTTCATATTAGTTGCTTACCCTTGTAAAAAAGTAACTACTGTTAATATATTAATTCCTCTTAACGCGAAAGAAATGATTTATTCTAAAATAAAACATACTGAAATATTTAATTAAGTGGGTGGACAATATAAAATATATCATTCTGAATTATATATCAGAATCCCCAGCATAGAAGGAAATTGGGATATGTATGTATAGTCCTATTCCTGGTTTAACTCCTTCGGAGTTTCAGAAACCCTGAAAGGGTTAAACCAGGAATAGCCGTGGTATTCCATCCGGCATCAATCCTGGAGGGATAGAACAATATGATAATTAAGCATATTTAAATATGTCCATCCACTTACTTATTATTTGCTTCAAATTTATTTTTATAAATGATCCATCCAATACCCAACGTCAGGAGTAAAATAACACTCGCGAATAACGTACTTTTATAAGGGAAGGGAAATGTAACAGGATCTGGATCACCAGCTAAAATAAATCCTCCCCAAAAATAAGGGTGAGAAGATAGGGGATCACTTTCACTAAGAAATCTTTTCTTGGCCAAGAAAAGCGCCTCATCTTTTGCTCCACCCTTTTTAATTTCTGCATAAAAATACTTCATAAGTTTAGAGGTTGCTTCGTCATTTACTTTCCAAAGGGACGTTACAAGAGATTTGGCGCCTACGTAAGAGAATCCTTTAGCCATACTCATGATACCTTC
>CAZZEC010000150.1:0-14248 GCA_964652565.1 uncultured Bacteroidia bacterium | reverse complement strand
GAAATGGAAAAACTCAGCAACCTGAAAAGATATTAGAGGAATATATACTTCCAGCAATGATCAAGTAAAGTCAGCCTATGAAACATTATAATTTGAGATTTTGCATTCGACTATTTGGTTTTTTCATTTTCATAAGCGCCTATGGCCAGGCTCAGCCACCTGACAAACTCAGAAAATCCATTCCTGAGTTGCCGTTTATCTCTTTGGAAGATGCGGGATTTAATAGCGATTCCATTGAAAACCTTTTGAGAATCATTAATGATACCCCGCCTAAAGACTTTAGGGGGCTAGTAGTTATCAAAGAGAACAACATTGTCATCGAAGAATATTTCCATACCTTTTGGAGGAATACCATTCATGATATCAGGTCAGCAGGTAAAAGTATAACGGCTATGCTTTTAGGAATAGCAATCAAAGAGGGTTTGGTGGATAATCTGGAACAAGATGTATACTCGTTCTTCCCGGAAAACAAATATCCATATATGAATAAGGATTATAAGCACATTCAGCTGATACATCTGCTCAATATGTCCTCGGGATTGGATGCCGATACCGATAGACCTCAAACTACGGGTCATGCCGTTAACTGGATTGCCAGAGACGATTGGAAAGAATATCTTCTGAAAGTGCCTCTCACTTCAACTCCTGGGGAAAAATGGGTATATGCAGATATTAATGCCCTTCTTGTCGGCGCTGTCATAGAAGAAAGGTCTGGTATGAGTTTGAAAGATTTTGCCAAAGAAAAGCTGTTTGATCCGCTGGGGATAGAACAATTTTATTGGTACACGAATACTGCAAACCAGACGGGCGCTGCGGGTAATTTGTATCTTTCTACCTTAGATTTTGCAAAACTCGGTGTGGTATTAGTCAATGAAGGAAAATGGAAGAACAAACAAATCATAGAGCTGGATTACATCCAGAAATTGTCAGATGAGACGTTTGATCTTTCTGATGATAATCCCTATGCAGATTTTTACGGTATGATGTGGTACAAATCTCACAGGACCTTTGGAGAAAATAACATAGATTATCTGTTTGCTTCTGGTAATGGAGGTAATCATCTCATCGTAGTACCAGATAAAGAAATGGTTATTGCACTTACGTCCAGTGCATATGGGCCAGGGCTAGGACACAGAAGGTCTTATAATATTATGAGCAAAATTTTTGCTTCGATGGAAAAATAGGGCCTATCTGTTTCTATATTCCTTTGCTTATCAGGGTATAAAGTACAACCGTTTATACAACATAAATGAAAACGCTTAAAAAATACTGCTACGTTTTGCTATTTCTGATATATCCACAAATTCTATTAGGTCAAGATTCGGATGGACCTTTAATCACCAGTAAAAAGCTGATGTGGAGCCAATTTTTCTGGGGGAGTGCAATTTCGGGATTCAATGCTGGTGTAACAAATGGGTACGAACAGGGAACGTATTCTTTAGGGGGAGAAATGAAAATGTACGGGTCTTACTATGGACTTTCTGGATACTCTACTTACCTTAATTATAAAAGATTTATTGTTCAGGAAAAGGAATTTGTACCTAGTCAATCACTTGCAGTGGGAGTACATGTTTTATTAGTGGGTCTCGAATCAAGTTTATATTTTGGCAATGATACTTTTGGGTGGAATATCATTCCAAAGCTTGGGATGGATTGGGGAATGATTGGTTTTTTCTATGGATATCAGCTCCCATTAAGAAGAGATGGGTTTTTTCAAATTAGTGGTCATATTTTTGAGATTAAATACCACCTTAACTTTGAAGCCTTTAAGTATCATAAGATGCGGGTGAGATACAACCAAGGGGAAAAATAATGTTATTACTTAGTTGTTTCAGCCAGGATATGTTACAAAGGTTGTTTATACTAGTTGTAATCTTGGCAATCAGACAGAGTAGCTTCCTAATGAAATTCTATTAATATACATGATTCGAAGGGTATGAATGAAAAATAGGATATAGCAATTTGTACAATGATTATAAAAGAGGAGATCGGACAAATCTAACCAAATCGAATGAGAATACATATATTGAGAAAAATAACTTTCCTATGGAAACTTCACTCTCAAATCAACAATTAAAGCAGCTCTTATTGAAGTACTTACCGAGCGACAAGATATACTTGTTGAGGCATTTTGTGAAGTCATAGAAGATTATGCATTAGGAATTGCTATTAACGAGGGAATTGAGAATCAACCTGTATCTAGGGAAGAAATATTCAACATTTTCTAGCAAGCTGATTGATAACGGAAATAATTTATGAAAAGTGATTCTCCCGATGTCTCCATAGGAAAGATATCTATAAGTATTTCCTCTGAAAAATATAAGTAGGTGATTGACCTAAATTATTATATAATTTATCCATTTCAATAAGTGCGGATTTAAATCCGCACTTATTGAACAACCACTGTAACTCTGATTCATTTTACAAATTAATATTGCCTCCTTACTTAATTAAAAAATTAATATGATGAATGTAATCGCATTACTGTTGTTAATAAGCTGTTGGCATGTACCTCAAGCGCAAACTATAAAAGTAACTTCTGTTGTTCCCACAATTGAACAGGAGGCAACATCGATATGGAGGACCATTAGTGATATAGCATTCTTTGAAGAACAAGGATACACTGTGAACCTCCCTGAAGATAAGTTAATTGATTCATTAATACTTAAATCGAAAGACGGAACTTTTGGGAATGATGACTTTCCTTTGATTTACGAACTCCTTGAATCAAAAGTGTATGATATAAATAATTACCAATTGGCCTTAGAAAAAGTGAATGAGCAGAAACAATTCATACTAAACATCATTCACCAAATAGACTCGTCTAAGAACACCTGGGGATGGGACTTTAAGATGTTTGAGAAATATGAGGTGTTGTTTACGTTATACGGAAGTGGAGGCAGCTATGACCCCAATTCAGGCACAATTACACTATTTACAACGGAGGAAGGAAATTTTAAAAACTATAAAAATCCTGCAAATACCATCGTTCACGAAATCGTTCATATGGGAATAGAGCGATCCCTTGTTGAAAAATACAACTTATCCCATCAGGAGAAAGAGCGAGTCGTTGACAAATTTGTGTACTTGATGTTCAGCGAGCTGCTTCCCAATTACCGCATTCAATCTTTTGGAGATGCGAAGATTGATGAATACATAACGGGGAAGGAGGACCTTATAGTTCTGGATTCAGTATTGAGTCAGTATGATAATCAAAGGTAAATGTGATTCGAACCTAATGATACATAGAAAACTTCCCATGTTAGTATGATTAGTAGATGAAAACGCGCCCTTCACAAAGGACAAATGATTACTAAGAAAAAGGAATAGATTATCGTACAATAGAGATAGGAAAAATCAAGATACAATTTGTGAAAATAACCGAGGGGAAAATCGTATTGAATGACGATACGCTTGTCAGGTAAATACATCTAACATAAGATATGGCGAACTCGATGAAATTGCCTGGTATAAAGACAATTCTGATAATAGGAGACATGAAGTAGGATTGAAAAAACCGAATGTATGGGGATTGTACTATATGTTGGGGAATGTATGGGAATGATGTTCAGATATATATGATGAGGAAGTATATGACACCTACCGAATTTTTAGAGGAGGAGGTTGGTGTGATACTGAAAGAAGTATATTGTCAACTACACGAGAAAGAAGTCATCCTACGAAATTCCATATTGATGACCTGGGATTTCGACTTGCAAAGAATATTGGATAAATAGATTGCTTAGAACTATTACAGTAGTTATTTGCTATTGTGAATAGCCAGATCTTTAGTAGTCATCAACAGAAAAGGGTATATTGTTGTTAAAATTCAGAAATGTTAAATAAAGAGGACATAAAGCGGATTCTTCTTGAAAAGAAGACTGAAATAAAAAAATATGGAGTTAAACGTATTGGTATTTTTGGCTCTTTTGTACGAGGGGAGCAGCATCAAGGTAGTGATCTCGATTTTATGGTTGAATATATTCCGGGAAAAAAAAATTTCGATAATTTTATGAACTTGGCTTTTTTTTTAGAAGACACTTTTCAAAGAAAAATAGACCTAATCACACCGGAGTCCTTGAGTCAATATATCTCTCCTTATGTCCTTGAAGAAGTTGAATATGTCTCGCTCATCGCTTGAGTTCTTACATCATATCATTGAGGAAGCGGATTATTTAATAGAGGAAAGTAGTTTAGTGGATTATGAAGCTTTTTTAGCAAATCGAAATTTGAAAAGGGCTTTTGTGAGAAGTCTTGAAATCATAGGAGAAGTCAGCAAGAATGTAGCTCCTTCAATTAGAGAAAGTTATCCCGATGTAGATTGGCGTGGAATGGCAGGGATGCGAGATATTCTAGTACATAAATACTTTGGGGTTGATTATGAAGTAGTATGGGACGCAGTTAAAAATAAAATACCACAAGTTAGGCTGGATATAATTTATATCTTGAAAGAAGAAAACATTGACCAATAAGCCCTATACTACCTGGCGGATACCAGAAATCAACTGATAAATCGAATAATATTCACTTGAGTGGCTATCGTAATGAAATAGCCATTTATTCTGTTTGGCATCATCAATTGTTTCTATTTTCATTTCAGCATGAGGTTGAACGGACATACCATTTCGTTCTAGCGCACGTTTGGTCCATAAAGCCATTTCTCCTTCTCCAATGAGTTGTACAGACCGTTTATAGACTTCTTGCACTTGAAAAGCACCCATTTGTTTATTAAAAATAACCCCCTCACTTGCAAATGCCCTTTCAAAAGCACCATTTAACACTAAATCTTCTGGTGCACCCATGTGTAAATTACCTCCTTTGGGCAGAAGCCATATCCTGTCAGCGCTTCTTAAGGCTAAATCCATATCATGGGTGGATAATAGAATAGCTTTACCAGTCTGGTGAGCAAGCTTTTTTAATAGTTGCATGATTTCTACTCTTCTTGGCAAGTCAAGAAAAGCAGTTACTTCATCCAGAATCATCAATTTGGGTTCTTGTGCTAAAGCTCTTGCGACCATTATTTTTTGACGTTCTCCGTCACTAAGTTCAGCTAACACTCTGCTAGCTAATTCACCGGCTCCTGTCATTTTTATAGACCAACGTATTATTTCATGATCCTTTGTGCTTAGCCGGCCAGTCCAGTTTATATGAGGATAACGACCTAGAGCTACGACTTCATAGGCTGTAAGCATACCTGCCTGAACTCGCTCAGTCAGAACCAGGCTTAACTTCTTTGCCAATTGTTTGGATGAAAGCTCGTGTATGATTTGTTCGTTAAGTAACACTTTTCCACTAAGAGGCTTTTGCGCTCCGGAAATAGTACGCATCAAGGTAGATTTACCAGCTCCATTTGGACCTAATAGGCAGACTAGTTCTCCCGCATATAAGTCGACTTGTATATCTTTGGCTACAACTTTGGCGTCTTTTTGTTGCTTATAGCCAATGGCTAGATTGTTTACTTGAAGGATTTTTTCCACAGTGTTTAAGTTAATTAATATTCAAATCCGCGCATGCGCTTATTTTTCAAAATAACCCACATAACTACAGGGGCACCAATGAGGGCATTTACCGCATTCAGATGGAGAAAATGACGTTCCCAAGGAAGATGAACAAACAAGTCGGCTGCTAAAGCTATGAGGCTACCTAATAGCATTACTCCTGGAATAAGCGTTTTATGATCTGAGGTATTAAAAAGCCCTCGGGCTAAGTGAGGAATGATCAGACCCAAAAAAAGGATAGGACCGCAATATGCTGTAATAGGCGCAGCTAGTAATACGGCACTGGTAAGCGTAATTATTCGGGTGCGTTTAATAGGGATACCTAGGCTACGAGCATAATTTTCACCTAGAAGCAATGCATTTAAAGGCTTAGCCATTAGTCCGCTACTTACCAGACCTACAAAAGCTAGGGGCAGTAAAATAGGAAAGTGTTCCCAGTATACCCCAGCAAAACTACCATCGTTCCATCCAGCAAATATCTTAGACTGTGATTGATTAGTGAAGTGTAAAATGACACTAATCAATCCTTTTGCTAAGTATCCTAACATTAAACCGAAAATCAGAAGTGTGATCGTAGAGACATACCGGGCAATGGCTACGATTAATAGCAATACTAGGATACAGCCTAGCATAGCTCCCGCGACAATACTTAAATTACCTAGAATGACAAAGTTCTCCAGAAATCTTGAACCTACAACCGCAGCAGTTGTGACTACCAGTGCTACTCCCAACTGAGCACCAGCGGTAAGCCCAAGTGCCCAGGGACCTGCTAATGGATTTCTGAATAAAGTCTGTAATTGTAACCCGGCAGTACCCAGAGCTGCTCCTCCTATGGCAGCAGCGATGGTGCGCGGCAGTCGAAGTTCTTTTATAATTTTAATCCATGAATCATTTACACCTTCCAAATTAAATAAGGCTGCTACTACACCTGTAATGGGAATATGTACTGAACCGATTCCCAATTCCAATAAGAAGAAAATGACAACACCTATGATTAATACCGGAAAAAGGTATAACCTAGAACGGCTTGAAAGGAAGGTCTTGGGATTAGTTGTGTTAAGTGGAGAAGTTAACGTATTGTTCATTTTTAATTAGTTAATTCTGGGTCTTCGGGAATTTTTCCTTGTATCGTTTTATCATATATACCCATAAAAGCGGGTTGGTAGTTGGGTAATAGTTCTGGGTATACAAGTTTGATCAAATCTGCCAATACAGTATCCGGGCGTACAATTGCTGTAGCATACCAGTCAGAATTTTTAGTTTTGGGATCAACTCTTTCCATAATATGATATAACTGCTCGGTTCTCCATGCTTTAAATGAAGTCATTAATTCTTCTTGCGGCAACGGGGTTGCGTGAATATCTCCAATTATCCAATGTTCAGCTTCTTTACCTTTGAATATTAGTTCTTCTGTCGTTATGGCCTGTTTACCATTTGCATTGGGTTTGGTATTAGCTTGTAATATATTTACCATACCAGCATCTCTCATAAATTGTGCTTGAAAACTACTGATCTGCACAAGCCATCTTTGTTTACCCGTGTAGTACCCCCAGATAGCAGATTCTGGTACAGGAATATTTGTTGTTAAAGCCTTCAATGTATCAATTGAATGTTGAATATCCTGGAAAACCCGATTGGCTTCTTCTTCAGCATTAAAAAATAAAGCATAGAATTTGATCCATTCAGCCCTTGCCAGATAATCCTTCTCAGCCCAATCGAATACTGCAGCAGTTGGAATACCTAGCTGTCTACATCTCTCCAAACTTGCAGTATGATCCAAATTTGCCATGGTCATGAGAAAAACTTCTGGTTTTCTTTCGAGTAGTACTTCAATATTGGGAGGGCTATGCCAACTATAGCCAATTTGACCTATTTCACCTCTTTCAGCTTTATCTTTCATTTCTTTGTTGTAAGAATAAAGACCCCCAATAGCATTAATCCGTTTTTCCAACCCCAATTCCCTTAAAAAGCTTTCAGAATGTTGAACATTAACTGCAGCAGTATTAACTGGTACATAAATAATTGTTGCATCTTTTAAGTCATCTTTAAGTGGCGGGGGATCTGTTTCCTTTTGTACTAACACTAACATATCTTGGCGTAAATCGACATCAGTTTCATTTGAATAAAAAGTAGCATCTGTTTTTACTATTTTGTAATTCCCATAATAACTTACCTCAAAATGTTGGGCAAATTCAGCTTGTACTTTTTGAGGGAAATAATCTTTGTTCTGTATGGATGTATGCAGACTCATATTATTATGCCCCTCTCCATTTTCAACCTGTTGCTTACAGGCGATAAATATGATTATTATTGATAAAAATCCATATTTCATGATTATCTATGTTAACAGTAGTTTCTTCAGATTATTAGACTACCTATCCAGTGCGAAGTGAGACCCTGAAAAAGCCGTGTTATTTATTTAGCTCTACCTGATCAAAAAATAGTAACTCATGTTCTGGTAATAATTCTGGATAAAAGATAGAAACAAGGTCTTCTAGTACAAGATCAGGGCGTACTTCGGGGGTTTCATACCAGTCATAAGCATTATGTTCATATCGAGTGCGCTTTTGATAATGGTAAACATTATGATTTCGATAAGCTTTAAAACTTCGCAAATAATTAGCCGGAGGCCAACTTTGATCTGATACGCTATTTACAAACCAAAAATCTGCATCTTTTGCTAGAGATAGTAGCATTTCACTATTCATACCCACTGCATGTGTAGGTCCATTATCTTTCAATACATTATCAGACCCTGCTGCTTCCAGAAATGAAGCATAAAAGTCATTTCGATGCGCATTCCAGTCACTTTTATCAGAAGGATGGTACACTAAAAAAGCTCGCTTTTTGCTTTCTTGCATAGCAGCTAATTGCATTAATTCTTGGCAACGTTCATCGACATGCTGAAATATGTCATTTGCTTTATGCTCTTCGTTAAAAAACATTGCAGTAAATTTTATCCATTCTGCTTTTCCTAGAAACGAGGGTTCTGCCCATGCAAACTGTGGAATTGCATTTATACCCAATTGTCTCAATTTAGCTAAGCTTTCAAGTCGATGGTGATTGTAAGCATAAAGTAAAAGTATATCTGGTTTTAATGTAAGTATTACTTCGGGCTGTGGAGGGCTGTGAAAGCTATAACCTATAGAAGCTATTTGTTTCGCTTCCCAACGTTTACGGAGTTCGGGGTCATATATCCCTCCTCCACCCATTGCTACAATGTTTTTTGTTAAGCTGAGTGCTTTCAACCGTGTAATTTCGCCGTCATCATTTGCTGCTACAGTTTGAAGGGGTACTGTTAAGATCCAGGCATCGGTAAGGTCGCCTGCTAGTTCAGGTACAGGTGCTCCCCTGTGAACCATTACAATTTTCTGGTCAAATTGTATGTCTCTTTGCTCACTACTAAAATGGATATGTGCTACTTTATAATTATTATGGTAGGCAACTGAAAAGTTTTTAGCATACTTGATAGTAACTGGATTAAGTATAGAATCAGTATTAATCTGATTTAAATTCCTTGAATCGTCTTTAACAGAAGATGAAGATGTATTCACACTGCATTGATAACTGATTATCGTTATAATTGGTAATACCCAGAGGATAGATCTTTTTGTCATCTTTAGAGAGTGTTTGATAACTAATATGCTTGCTTTCCTGACCAATTAATACTTCCGATTCATATTTTTATACAATTGGTATCCTCGAGTGAGTAATGGAAATCTCATGTTCATTACTCTGTGTACTATTTGTATTATGAAAGAGTAAAACCTTCTTTTAACAGGCGAAATACTGTAATCGATATTAAGAATGTTATATTTTTACCGAATACAGAAGACTTTTAGAGAATGATTGCAATGGATGGTTGTTATAAATACTGAATAAAATAGATTATTGAGAATAAATATCCGATAAGTAGCTACTGTCGATATAAACAAGTACTCATCCTTGCAATAGAGAATAATTTTATTGAAAATTTCCCTGTTTATTCAGCTTTTTATTAGAACTTTAATGCAACCTAGTTGCAAATTAAGGAATTAAATTTATTTCATCAACCTATCTCCTTTATATTATTCTATGATAAGTTCAAGAAGTCGAATCACGCTACTGTTCTTCAGATTGAGGAAAATAGCCTATCTATTGCAACGCTTTCTCCCTTAACACTCTCCATTATTCAATACCGATTTGGAATGGGGCAAGAATTATTAACAGGTGATGAGTATTTCCCCATAATATCATTGTCAGATGGAGATTTTGCGACAGACACTACAATTTAAAACTATGATGAAAATCAGGTTGGTTTTGCAGATCTTTGTGCATAATACAATTCATCCACTTCGAGATAAGTTTCTGGAAGTCCATCAACAATTATAGCTCTGAAATGATAATAATACGCTATTTCTAACCTTTTCTATGAACCATTCTTACAATCCATCCCTCCTTCGGATCTTAATCTGCATGGCACCGGGAATTTCGTCAGGGGACACAAATATCAAATAACCCCCGCCTCCTGCACCAGATAGCTTCCATCCATATGCCTGATCGCGATAAGCTTCGATGGCGCGATAGATATGCCCATTGACCATATTGGGAAACATGTCGACCTGGGCTTCGAAAGAGTTGCGAAAAGCTTTACCGAAACGAGCGAGATCTCGGTCCATGAGTGCCTGCCAGCAGGTTTCTGCGGATTCAGAGAGAGCTTGAGCCCCTTCTTCAGTTACATGGGTGTTGTGCAATACGCTGTAGCTGGTTTCTCTGGGTCCAAGCGTTACCAGGTACAAGTTATCTTCGATCATCTGTAGAATATCTTCGTCATATACAGATGTAATATGAGAAGGCCAGTATTCTCCATTATAATGAAGCTTATTGAGCCCTGGCATCACAATGCCCAGTGCATCCTGAGAACCAGATACTACTTCTGTTCCGGGGGGATTTTCATAGCTAAACAGAATTTTGGATAGTTGTTCCGGGTCTCCATTGGGTATATCTGTACGCCAAATCTCTAAGGCTTTATTTCTCGTACTAGAGGCCATACCGCTGCGTTCGTTGAATTCTACAGATGGCTCAATGGATATGGTAAGTACAGGCCCAGGATAATACTTAGATACATAAGGCTGATCCAGCCATCCTCCCGCCAGGTCTATTCTATAAGGCATAGTACTCACTGTCCTTAAGGCAGTAGTAGACCGCCTGGGTAGGTGTTTGTGTGGCTCACGTTTAAGAACTACGTATTCAATACCTTTTTCCTGTATGAATTCGGATTTTTGGGGCGTATTCCCATCTTCATTGACGATAAAGATATCAGGTCTAATCGTTTCCAATTCTTTCTCAAAATCGATAATTCCCATGCCCGTATTGACCCTACAACTTGTTACACATTTCAGGGATTGGAGCATATAATTTCGTTCTTCCTCTGTATTTACAGGATAGCGACCCTTGAGATGATATACATTTTTATCAGAACCTATACCTACATGTACTTCGCCATAAGAAGAAGCAGTAGTGAGAAATGCTACATGACCACTGTGTAACATATCAAAACACCCGGAAACGAATACCTTTTTCATAGATGGATAAATAGCCTAAATAATATTTACAAATTATGAAGAAAGTAAAAAAACATTAAGCATACCTACAATTCAAATAGGGGTTAATCGTGTGAAATAATGGCTTACATGATGAAAATATGTGTTGAATGAATATAACATCATTTGCCAGGATAATATTTAAGGACATTCGAAATATCACAGACCTCCAGTATTTCGTGTATAGAGCTACATTTACTTTCAAGATGGAGTTGTCGAGACACCCAGTGATAGAATATTTCAGGGGTAGAAGTTTTAGATCTCATGTCCTTTAGCGGATGGGCTTTCTGGGACTTTGACAATTTGTTACCAGATGAATCGGTAATCAAAGGGTGATGAACAAAATGAAAATTTTTCACTTTATCCTTCATAAGGATCTGATCTATATACATTTGAGCAGCGGTAGAAGCCAAAAGATCTTCCCCTCTGACAATGAGGTCCATGTCGAAATAGAGATCATCGGCATAGGAAACCAATTGATAGGAAGGCAATCTATCTTTTTTCCTCACCACAAAATCTCTCATAGATTCATGTAGCGCAATGGAAACTTTCCCGTATTGCAAATCCTTCCATTTAAGTATGGTTGGGTTAGGCGTATGTAATCTCCAGGAAGATGCAGGTTGATCCCAGGGTATTCCAAGGTGTAGACAGGTTCCAGGATATTGTCCGTCTTTACTTACATCCTGAATTTGTTTTCTGGAACAGGTACAGCAAAAGAGAGAATCTTTTTGACGAAGCTGCTCAAGAAATTCTTCATAGTAGCCGATCCTGAGATGTTGAGAATAGTTTTTTTGAACATCATCGGGTCCTGTTGGGCCTTCATCATATGCTAAACCCAGCCAATCCAGGGTATAAAATATATCTTCTACGTATTCAGGTCGTTTGCGTACATCATCGATGTCATCGATTCGAAGGAAAATCTTTGCTTCAAAATGTTGGGCAATGATCCATGTTAGTACAAAGGAATAAGCATTTCCCATATGGAGGTAGCCACTGGGAGTGGGAGCAATTCGAGTACGTCTCATTTCAAATGAAGGTCCGCGAAATCGAGATATTGTTCCCAGTCATAATCTGTGACGTCGTGTTTTCCCATTCGCCTGTGATATCCTACATGGGTGGTTTTTAAGGGCTGATCGGTGTTGGGAGGTTCTTGTGATATGAGTCCTTCTAGATCATACAGTTCATACACCTCCGAAGCGTAGTAAGCGGATAAATACTCTCCTTTAGGGTCGGCCCACAAATCCTCATCTGCACTGGCGACATATACAGGACGTGGTGCTACCAGGCTGATAAGTTGATGTTGATCTATGGGTAATTGTTCCTCATTGTCATTGTACTGAGTGAAATTATCACAAAACCAATGAGGAAATGCCGTATTGATGCGTTGCACGGTCTCGCCAAACTTCCTTCTGGACAGCGCTGCACCTCCACAACCCGAATCATTGGATATCACCATGGCAAACCTTGTGTCATAGGCTCCCGCCCATAAAGACGTTTTCCCTAAACGAGAATGACCAAACACAGCCACTTTATCTCCAGCGATATCTTCATCTGTAATTAAATAATCGAGCGCACGACTAAGTCCCCATGCCCAGGCTGAAATGCTTCCCCATTCGTGAGGCTCGGGTGTATGTTGATCTTCGGGATAGAATAGGGGATGGATACCATTCTGAAAACCATCATCATAATCAGGGTCTATGTCGCCGTAATAAACATTCGCGAGCGCATAACCACGATCTATAATCATTTCAACCGGCCAGCGATTTTTCCTTACACCACGAGATGCCTCAGTAGCCCTATTGTCTACAACTCCAAAATCGTCATTATTACGTACCCAACTGGCTGTCATCACAATGTCTGGATCTGGATGGATAGTATGATTGCCATAAAAATTAATACCCAAAAATGCTGGAACGGGTTGTGTGACATTGTTGGGAACATATATTAATAGGTGAACCACTTTACTTTGGTGATTTCCCGAGATACGCATGATTATTTGCTTTCGAGTAGCTTTGCCTGAGAGCGCATTAGTGTCTACTTCCCATTCTGTAAAAGTGACTTCCACCTGTTGCGAAGGTACTTTCCCATATACCTGTGATCCGAAAAGTTGTAGTATCTCTGGACGGCGTTGTGATTCCCATTGCTCAACAGTAGTAATTTCTAGGTTATTTTCTGTGCTAAGAATAGGTGGGAGGGAATAATCGGGCACATTAGTTTCGTCATAATTAAATTCTGATTGTGCCATTACAATCGATGATATACTAAATAATATGAGAAGGATATTGCGAATTATCATAATGGTGGAATTTGTTTTAGAATGGTATTTATCAATAAGTGCGTAATTAATTGCGCACTTATTAAGTTTATCTTAGTGAACCTTAATCATATTCTCTGTATATCCTTTAGCTATTAAGCGTTCGTAGGCATCCCATACGTGATGAGGGATGTCTTGATGGATTTGAAACCCTTTTTCTGGATATACTTTGATGCGTTGAAGATCTCCTATCATGATGTGTACCACTTGCTCTTGGGTAATTTCTTCATTAGGATATTCCTCAAAACTTAGTTGTGGAGAAGTTACCTTAAAATCCACGGGTTCTCCTGGCCATTGTTTGGAAAACGTAGCATAGGTTCTGCGCTCCATATAGGGTTTCTGGACTAATATAATGCTTTGAGGAAAAATGTCTCGTTCTTGGATTAATGCATAACTAAAACGGATGTTCTCCCCGGTATTAGTAGATCGATTTTCAATGATGATTGCATCTAGGGGTACTCCTTTTTCAACAGCAATACGAGCAAAAATATCTGCTTCAGGTTCATCCCATATACCTTCTGTCAAGTTGCCTAATCCTCCTGAAAATATAATCCAGGGCGCAAAGCCCTCTAAATATAACTCTGCTCCTCTGTCTGCTACACGGGTATCATGACTGCCTAGTACCATGATACAATCTGACTTTTTCAGTGAATGATTTACATGGTGATAATCCCAAACGATCTGAGCAAGTTCGTAGGTTTCTGGGTTCATGTAAAGGGGATTATTAAATTGTTGTATTGTTATAGTGTTGTATTGTTATAGTGTTGTATTGTTGTATTGTTATAGTGTTGTATTGCTGTAGTGTTGTATTGTTGTATTGTTATAGTGTTGTATTGCTGTAGTGTTGTATTGTT
>CAZZEC010000149.1:0-14468 GCA_964652565.1 uncultured Bacteroidia bacterium | reverse complement strand
AAATTCCCAAATGCATACCATTTTTCATTGATTTTCCAGTCAATTCCAATAATAGGTACAATAAATATCCCGAAAAACTCATTGTTGACATATGCACCATAGCGTAGTGAAAAATCATCATTATATTTTCGCTCTACTAACCCTATTCCTCCAATCTGGTAACTATCTCCCTCTAAATCATCAAATTCACCTGTCAACTTATTCTGTAGCATAAACAACGTGTTCCAGGTATCATTCCACTGTTTGCGAAACCCCAGTCTTAAGGCAACTGAATGAAAATCATTTTCTGGAGTGATTACATCAAAATCATCAGCATATTTTGCTTGAATCCCTTCAACGTTGATAATGAAAACGTCACCACTCTTTTGTACAAGAGGAATGTTGAGATTTAAGAAAGAATTGGTTTGGGAAACCTTTTCATTTCTGTCTACCACAGAATAGTTGGGCTGAATATTGTATCCCAACTTGATTACATCAACAAATGGTTGACTGATCAGATAATAATGACTGCAAAGAAGTACGATAAAGCTATAGAGGATCTTCATAGGAGGGTTGTTTTACTAAATTTAGTAATTTTCAATCTATTAACAAGTCCTCACTTATAGAATTTTCTCAAACCCAAGCTTTATCTTTTTGTGTTTTCTTATTCTCTTTGATAAACTCTTACATAGTCTACTAGCATGTGTTGGGGAAACGTAGTGGTAGCGTCTGGGTTACCTGGCCAATTGCCTCCTACTGCTATGTTGAGTAGTAGATGAAATGTTTGGTTGAAAGGATAGTTGTATGGGCTTATACGATCTGGCGTCACCTTGAAGAATTCATTTTCATCTACGAAAAAACGTATCTCATTGCGTTCCCACTCAATGGTAAATACGTGAAAATCATCTGAAAAATTTCCCTCTCTCAATGTATATGCCTGGCCCAAAAATTTATTATTGGGCCAGTCTTCTCCATAGTGAACGGTTCCATGAACCTTATGCGGTTCGTGCCCAACCAGTTCCATGATATCGATTTCTCCGCTTTTTGGCCAACCTCCATATATTTCTTCCGTCGGAAGCATCCATATTGCAGGCCAAATACCTTGTCCTTCCGGTAATTGAGCACGTATCTCTATTTTTCCATATTTCCAGTCCGCTTTGCCCTTGGTTCTCAAACGCGCTGAAGTATATTGCTTATTCTCATATCCTCCTTTTAATGCCTGTATAATCAGTGTTCCCTCTTCAATATATACATTTTCTTCCCTGGATGTGTAGTATTGCAATTCATTGTTTCCCCAACCTACTATTCCATATTCTGTACCATCCCCAATCATAAATGACCATTTTGTGGTATCTACCTCAGCAGAAACAAATTCATCTGACCAAACCAAAGTAAAAGGTGTTTCAGGATCGCTGAGCTGAGGGGTATCCATTGGATCTGTTTCAGAAACATTAATCTCTTCCTCCTCGCTACAACTCAAACATACTAAACTTGTGCTTAGTGTTAGAAACAAGATTATTTTTGAAAAAATTAAGGTTCTCAACATTAGCAAGTATGATTTTACTATCTACCAATGACGATATTCTCTCCCATGTCTGGATCTGTTGTTGAATTCGCCAAACTTAAATACCAAACTGCCTGTAAAGCTATCAAACTCATCTCCTTCGTAGGGACTTATATCTACATCTTTCACCCAACGATATCCACCAGTAGCGGCAATTTTGAAAAACCTTGTAACATTTAACTCAATACCTATTTCCGGAGTCAAAGTAAATACCTGATCCTCAAAATCGTAATTCGAAAAATCATTATCCAGCCCAAATAGCAACACCCCCCACCCTGCACGAAAACTGGTGGTCATATGTATAATTTCTGAAGGCATAAGATCAAAACCCGTCCACAGACCTCCATGAGCGAGAGTTACATCATATTCATCGGCATCAATATCCTTTAAAATATCGTGCGTGCTCCCCATTCCATATCCTCCTATAAAAAAATGCTCTATCATGATAGCACCACCTCCACCAACGGAGACGCCAAAACTACCATCGAGATCAGAAAATTCAATAATTGGCGCTCCAAATGCCCCTATCCTCAGCCCTCGCTTGATGAGTGTCTCCTGAGACATCAGCACGCTAAAGGATATAATTCCTGTAAGTAGTAAAAGTATTCTCTTCATAAGTAAATAATTTATATTTTCACGATTGAATACTTGGATATACGAATAGGGATTTTAGGACGTTTACAATCTCAATCCACTAATTCCCACATTGAGAGCAATATTTTCCACGATCATTTTTTTCATGTAAAACAAAGCGCCATGTTAAACTATTCTTACAGCAGTACCACTAGCACTCACCATCAACATCCCTCCGTTTTGTCCAATATTGATTGTCTCATAATCCAGATCCACTCCAATAATTGCGTTACCCCCCAAATTCTCTGCCTCAGCGATCATTTCCTCAAGTGCAATGTCTTTAGCTTCCCTCAAGGCACGTTCATAGGTTCCCGATCTACCACCAATAATATCTCGAATTCCTGCAAAGATGTCCCTGAATACATTAGCGCCTAATATGGCTTCTCCTGTAACAAGTCCCAGGTATTCGTCAACAGTATTGCCTTCAATATGATGTGTCGTTGTTATTAGCATAAATATTAAATTATAATTAAATCTTGTGGCTGTTATTTGAAAATAAGATTCAATAGCGATTCTCACCATCTACTTAGGGTGAGCGCAACAAACTTCATGAATATTCCTTATTAATTGGTTGCAATTAAAATATTTACACATTGGATAAATGCAAGATGCTGATTAGTAGCTATTGATAATTATAGCGCCTCAGCCCCGCCATCAACTTTTAAATGCATCATAATTTGCGTTAAGCAATGCTATCTGCGCCTCAATGAGTTTTGCCAAAGCATTTTTTACTTCGAGAGAGGCTTTTTCTTTTCTTACTTTAAGCAATGCTGCTTGAAGGAGTTGTACTGTGACTTCAAAAGATTTACTTAACGCATTTATTACACCTTCATCTCCAGCAAGAGAGAGTACCTCGACGGTTGCTCTGTCAGCCACTTTCCGAAGTTCCATCACTTCCTGTGAAGATACTTTGCCATCCTGATAAATCTCTTCAAGCAGTTGTGCTAATTTTTCCATAGTGATAATGTTCTAACTATTATTGAATAAGTACAAAGTTTTTATTATTTCTTCTACCTCGTAATACTACTTTTTAGACGTTGAGTTTACACACTCATATAACTTCATTTTTCACTTTTTAATGGAATATAGTGACATGAATTCCTAACGATGCTTCGTACGGTTTAATTTAAAGCGTAAAGTAATAGGAACCTACTTGCTAATAAAATATAATCCAGCGAACTAGGTATGAATTAAAACACTCTTCAATATGAGGAAGATCATAAATATACTCTTCTCAAAGCATTACATTTACTTAAATATCTGTTGCCTATTTGCTAAATAGATACTATGAATAAGATATTACTTCCCATTGATTTCTCTATACATACTCGTAGGATATGCAATTTCGCTTTGCAATTGGCGGAGGATTTAGACGCTTCCATCCATTTATTCCATGTATGTAGAAGCATACATCCCACAGATCTTCCCCTCTCAAAAGAGTCGAGTTCATTTTTATTTTCGAATTCTTCATCGAAAACAAGGGCATCTCAGGAAGCCACTGAAAAGCTTTCTCTTATCAAAGAATCCATGCTTCGTCAAGGAGGGAATATCCGTATTTTCGATGAAGAAATTATTCGAGGGAAAACAGAAGAAGAAATTATATATGCCAGCAATCGAATACAACCAGACCTCATCGTGATGGGAACTCGGGGTACAAGTAAAGTATATAAAACGTTTCAGGGTAGTACTACAGCTTATGTAATGGAAAAGGCGAAGGTTCCAGTCTTTTCCTTTCCTGTAGATCAACCCTATAAGAAAATACAACACATACTTTACGCTTCAGATTTTAATGAAAGTGATCAACATTCTATAGAAAAACTCCTTGCGCTTACTAATCATCTACATTCCCGTATACACATCGTACACTTAATCAAAGCTTCCAGTGCCTGTAGTAGTGATATGAAAGATTATCTGAAGCATCAACTCAATCAACATATTTCCTCTCGCTTCCCGACTGCGAATATTGAAGTGGATGTGATGAATACTGACTGTCCGCAAAAAGCAATTGTACAAGCTATTCAGAAATATAATATTCAACTACTAGTTACCACTACCAGTAATCGTCGACTGGAACAAAGATTGAACAATCCAAGCTTTACAAAAAATCTACTATATCATATTAAGATCCCCATGCTCGCTTTTCATCAAGTAGAAAATGCTTATTCACCTAACTTTTATGAAGATTATTACTAGCATATATAGACAACGATTCAGAATCTTTCGTACATTTCATCATCTAAGCCTGCTGCTGATAGTTACCACATGTCTCAGCCCTTATTTACACGCTCAAGAACCCGTTCCCTACATGTTATCTATGATTCATCAGTATATGAATGATCAACATGTCCCCGGTATGGCTATTGGATATGTTACTGAAAAGTCTGAAGGCCTCTATACATTGGGGTATGCAGATAAAAAATCAAAATCAAAGATCTTAGAACACACACTTTTTGAACTCGGGGAGATTTCAGAGACATTTACCTCTGCCATTATGATTGATCTATATTTTGAAGAACAAATCAATATCTATCAACCCCTCACTAATTACACCCCACCTTATGTAGAAGTGCCTTGTTTTGAACAATTAGTATACAAATTTGAAAAACCCAGTGAAATTCTCGTACCAGATGGAATCCATGATGTTCCTATCCTGGGCGGTTTGAGTTGTTATACGGTAGTTGATACTCCCATCATACCCATTACATTCTGTAGACTAGCTACGCATCATGCTGGCCTTCCTTCCTACCCTCAAAAGTTAAATAAATATTCATGGAATTACTCCCATAAAAAACCCAAGTTTTTTCCTTCTACGACAACCATTGAAAGCCTTTATCAAATGTTCATGCAGCAAGATCTCATGTCTCGCCCTGGCACAAAATATCACTATTCAAATTTAGGTGTAGCGATGTTAGGACAATTACTTGCCTATCAAAAGAGCCTTACCTACGAACAACTATTGCAGGAAGTGATATGCGATCCACTTGGCTTAACACATACCCTCATTTCTCCCAGCAGCCTTGAACAACCACAAATAGCTTCAGGATATAATCGATCGGGAAATACAGTATCTCCCAAGAAATGGAAAGCCTTTGCTCCTGCAACAGGGATAATGAGTACTCCAGAAGATATGATGATATATCTGGCAGCTAATGTAGGTGTTTTACATGCTCAACCCTTACAGGCTGCCCTGGATGAGTGTCATGTACCTCATGGGCTTATCACAGGTGTTAAAGAAATGGAAGAGTTGCGTACCGGATACGGATGGTATGTACTGACTGAAGATAGAGGAAAAACATACAAAATCTGGGCTGAAGGCTCAACTGAAGGATTTTCATCCTTCATGGGATTGATACCAGAACGTAAAACAGGAGTTTTCCTGTTAACTAATTCTCAACAAAATCTGAGACAGATAGGATTCGATATATTGGACCTTATTTCAAATAGTAATATTGCAGGTAGTGAAGCCTCAGATAAGGCTGAAGTGATTAGAAAATGATATGCAATGGTTTTATATCAAATTGCTTTCGATCACCCTTACCTTTAATTTGTCAGATTTCGGAAAGTATCCTCTAATGTATACATCTCCTGCTGGAGTGATAGGATTACATTTTGTTGTCTGACACAATCGTGAAAAAGAAAAGACCTTATATCTGTCGAAGAGCGGGTCTTTACTTCAAAAATACATGGAGTTAGCTGATTAACCGATATTACACCGTCCTGATCCAATACAAAAGAAAAATCGTATCCCTCTTTTTCAAATTCTACTGTTACAATGGTCTCTTCCTGAAGGGAATTGTGTATATCTTTCACAACTTCATTAGCTACCATTTCACCTTTATTGATAATGATGATCCTATCTGCAATAGCTTCCACTTCTGACAGTATATGAGAAGAAAAAATAATACTTTTATTAGTCCCCAATTCTTTAATGAGGTTTCTTATATCAATGATTTGATTGGGGTCTAGCCCTGTAGTAGGTTCATCTAATATTAGCACATCGGGATCGTGTAATATTGCCTGTCCTAACCCCACACGTTGTCGGTAACCCTTAGACAACTGATTTATGCGCTTATGTTGTTCTTTGTTAAGACCAGTCATGTCTATCACTTCACCCACTCTTTTATTGCGATGAGAAGATGGTATACCGTGAATCCTGCACATCGTGAGAAGGAATTCTTTGACATACATATCCAGATACAAAGGGTTATGCTCTGGTAGGTATCCAATTTTTTTTCTAATGATCAGCGAATGTTCATGTATGTTAAAATTGTCCAAATGTATGGTTCCTTCAGAGGGTGCCAGATAGCCACTTATCATCTTCATGGTAGTGGTCTTGCCAGCACCGTTGGGACCTAAAAACCCGAGGATCTCGCCTTTTGCAAGAGAAAAAGCAAGATTTTTGACGGCAGCTTGTTTTCCGTAATATTTACTGACATTTTTTACCTCAACTGACATGGATCAACGCTTAAAATCATCTGAAAGTCTGATGTTAAAAATAATATACACTATACACTCATTCCATCCCCAATTATTTACATCGCAATTGAAAAAGAAAGTTGATCCATTTATTTACAAAATGGTACATAATCGCTAAATAATTCTTACCTTAAAACAATATGAATGATGTATGCAAAGTTACTTTTTGTATAACAATTATTCTAAATACACATCACTTCCGGAATATACACTATCTTCAGCTATTAACAACCACATGTATAACTATGGTTCTGGACATTCTTGAAAGACTGGAAAAAGTATTTGAGAGTAGAATTCGACTTGGAATCATGCTCTTATTAATGATCCATCAAAAAATGGATTTTGTTACATTAAAAAAGACCCTTTCTTCTTCTTTTAAAAAAAATGTTACTGATGGAAACCTTGCCAGTCATCTAAAAATTCTTCATACCCTGGCATATATTGAAGAAGACAAAAAATATGTCAATCGAAAATCTCACACAATCTATATTGCCAATGAAAAAGGGAAAATTGCCACTCAAGCTTACCTGGATGCCATGAAAGAAATTATAGAAAATGTAGAGGAAAGAGCTATTTAAAAGAATAAGGGAAAAATAAATGTAACGATAATAGTCCAAATAAAATAAAAAGGTAAAAATGAAGCGACGCTTTTTTCTATCGTAGAAACATCCTCTTTATTACGTATCACCTTTGTAAGGTCAATACAGATAGCAATCAGATTAGAGAATATCAATAAATTTCCTCCCAATACTGCTATTCTGTTTGGAGTAATACCCCAGGATGATAATCTAAATATTATGGCTGATAGCGCAATTCCATTAATGATCAGCGTAACAATAGTCAGTATCCAAAGTATCCACTCATTCCAGCGTAGTTTTTTTCCTTGATTCGTTGCAGCTAAGGAGAACACTATTATGGCCATTACCCCAATAAGTAGCACGTTAAACACGATCAGGAAATCTCTATCCTGATAAGGATTTTCTCCCGTAATTATCACTGCTATCAGATAACAAAGCAATGTAATCAATACCAGGGGGCTAAAAATCCTGGCAATAATGGGCGATACTTTCTGTACAAGCCCCGGATTGTTTTGTGAAATATACGTCGCTACTATGGGTGAAGCTGCTAAGCCCCATATAACAATATATTTCATATAAAAATCCTGAATGTGAATGTCTATAACTTCAAACAGACCAATAGTAACTGCGGTAAGCAGAACTCCCGAGAGCAAGATAATCGCAACCAACACTATAAGTTCTCCATTAAATCTTAAATAAGATAACCTCTTGGTAAGAGAAAGAGGGTCTGCCCCTAAATAAGAAATACCCATAAGACTCCATAAAAAGAGGGGTAAATGTATCTGAGATAATACTAACAATTGATTTGCTTGTACACCTTCTGGGTTAGGAAAAAAGTTAATAAAAATAGCTGCTCCAGTTACTGCACCAAAAATGAGAAGTGATTTAGACCAGACAGTTTGATGACGCCATAGGAAATAAATACTGAGAAAGGGAAATACGATGAACCCTAAATTCCTAGCGTAAAAAAAATCTTCATCTAATTGAAAAAAATCGGGGATTTTAGCTATTACGCCAGCAAAGAACGCTAACAAAATCATAAATATCCATTCTCCAGGCAGCCCCCATGACATTGAAAAACGCTGGTTCTCAAAGGCGAGCCTTTCCTTCCAACATTTGGCAATTTCATACTCCTCTATCTCTGGATAAACTTCTTCAAATGCGCGATGGAATTGATTTGGATTCGATCGAAATAATTGTTCCAAAAAGGCAGGATCTTGTATATGTTGAAGAATTTGCGACTTCATCCCTATTGATTTTATTATTTTTACGGGTGGGAAGAAAAAAGTTGGAAGTCTGTGGAAGTAATCGATATAAAAAACTGACGGGGCTACCACCTTGTGATGCCCCGTACAGCTAAGCGCCAACTTGGATTCATATAAAAGAACAACACACCAGGATTACAGCAAGCTTGTTCCGTTATACATCAGCAAAGATGAATAAAAACCCCACGCGATGCTATACATTTTACCCAAAAATCTTACCAGCATGGATATTTTATAATCCCCTCTTATTTTTAATCATATTTATTTTATTTACCAAAAAAACAGTAAATATATATTACAAATAAAAATAATTTCACATTTTAATGCTATAAAAAAGAGAGCCAAACTCTTTGGCTCTCTTCATTTATTAGCTACTGAAACTTATGTTTTTACCAATTTCCCAAAAAAACTAACAGATCGGGAAAAACCTTTCAGGCACAATTCAAAGCATATCAATAACTCCAAAGATGATGTTCAAACTCTACTAACTCCTGCTTACGTCTAATCGCTTCATGTAGTGTTCTTACTGGTTGATTACCCACATGAATAACAAGGCTATTAAACATTCTAAGTGCCATTGCTTCTTTCATACTTCTTCCTTCTGCGTCATTAAATCTATTGCTACATTGAGTCTGTTCTAGCTGGGGTTTTATCTCATCCCATTTAAATCTAGCCAGAACGCGTTCAGGAAGAATACCCGCAGGGTCTACCCATATCACCTCAAAGAATTCTATTCTTTGAACCATTTCAGACTGCCCTTTATCAAAAATCCAGTCCTCCACCATGTGAATCACCTTCTCGTAATTGGTATAATCTATGGGAGTATCTTCTTGTACGGGCTCAGCATTTGTCTCATCGATGTCCTCAAATGGCCATTCATCCTCTCTGGAACTATCCGAATTTGCAAAAGGATCAGTATATTCGAAATCGTCCGTCTCAAGTACATTATTGCTACCTTCCAGATCATCGGGTCCTTGTAAGTCTAGTTCAAATTCATTCATCCTGGCACGAAGTGCTGAATAATCCATCACCTGGTCCCAGTCATCTGGATGATATGCTTGATATTTCCCATCTCGGACCCCATTGATCAATGATACCACAATACCATTCATTTCTGTAAATTTGCCCTCACTCCCTCCATAAAAAGAGGCAGCATGTCTTACTAGTGGTTGATTTACTTTCTCTATAAGGCTAATTCGGTTTACTACACGCTTGCGCCAAAAGTGATCGGCCTCACGTATTTCTCTTTCTTGTGCCATGGTTTGTACAGACAAAAAACCACTACCGAAAATTAAGCCCAGAACAAGAATGTGTTTTCTCATTGCTATTTTTGTTATCCCTGAAAAATATGTTTAACTGGCTTTACAAAGACCGTTCCATTCTTACATATGACTGCATCGACGACTATACAAAAAATCTATCATTCAGCTACTCAAATGCTTAATACACTATATGAATCATCTGAAGCTAAATCAATTAGCCGTATCTTGCTAACTTACGTACTGGAAAAGTCATGGTTTGAACTCAGCGCAAATAAATATGATTTTCTCTCTGTTGAAGACGTTGAAAAACTCAATCAAGCCTTAAACAGGCTACGCGAAGGTACTCCCATACAGCATATTACGGGCATTTCCGAGTTCTACGGCAGACAATTTGTAGTCAACCCGCATGTACTGATCCCGAGGCAGGAAACCGAAGAACTCACTATATGGATTAGAGATTCCCATTCTTCCTTCTCTTCTGCTCAAGCGTTACAGGTAATAGATATAGGCACAGGCAGTGGATGCATACCTATAACTTTGGCATTGGAATGGGATATTTTGGGCGTTCCTTATCATATTACGGGAATAGATATTAGCACGGAAGCACTTACAATTGCTAAACAAAATGCAAAAAACTTACAGGCCCATGTTCACTGGCTTATCCAGGACATTTTTACTGCTCATAACGATCAATTTAACGATCTGGATATAGTCGTTAGTAATCCGCCTTATATACCCGAGCGTGAAAAGGACACATTACATCCAAATGTGAAAAATTATGAACCTGATATGGCTTTATATGTACCCGATGCTAACCCGTTAATATACTATGAAACCATTTCACGACGATCACTGCATTGGCTGAAAGCTGGTGGAAAGCTTTTTTTTGAGATACATGCTGATATGGGCCATGCAGTGTGTCAACTATTACTTAATCAAAACTGGATTAATATTGAACTAAAAAAAGATCTTTCAGGGAGAGACAGAATAGTAAGCGCTGAGAATCCTAAAACCTCATATAGCAAATGATCATTTATTGAAGACGCTCATTCTTTCTGATCTGTATGGAAAAAGCATTACGGGGATTAGTAATAAAAATCTGATCAATGAGCGCATCTTCCATCCCTCTATTGTTAAGTTCAGGAATAAATTCAGTAAATACGGTTTCATAAGATCTGAAATTGCCCCCTCCTGGTTCTCCAACGTGATACCAACCTGCATCATGTGAGACTAACACTTGATCTAAGTATCCCCACCTTTGCATCATCATTACCCAATCGGCATGTTCGACCACACTATTTTGCGACCCAGTACTTGGCCTAACTCCATCAAATTCAATCCAGGCTCCAGCTTCAGCAACTTGCTGATGATAGGTGCTATCATTTACTGTCTGAGCATGAATCCATATAAATGCGTTAGGAGAAACTCCTTTGTCTTCAAGTATATCCAGGATTTTTAATACGGATGTACCCGAAGTAGTATGCGATCCAATGGTAAGCCCCGTTTTAAGGTGTGTGAGTGCTGCAGCTTCTACTATCTTTTGATCTATTACAGTAAATGTATCAGGATTAACACTGATTTTGATAAATCCAGGTTTGATAGTTGTACCCTCAATACCATCCTCCCATTCTGAAACCCATCTTGCAGCCAACTGATCAGCCTCCTCAGTTTGTACATGCTGAGGTAGAAAGATACCCTTTCTTGTACCATAATATCCTGTATTGGTAATAATATGTATTCCCATCGAGTCGGATAACCTTTTTAATATCTCTACATCCCTTCCCAAATAAGCTGGTGTACATTCAAAAAGTGCTTGTCCTCCAAGTTCTTTGAATTGTTCAAGAAAAGGGATAGCCCTCAATACTACTGAATCAGGATTATATCTATCCTTACTCACGCTATCAGCCCCGATAAAATCTACAATAATATGTTCATGTGGAAGGGTGATCCCCAGATTATCAGGAGAAATAGGTCCATTCACGGTCATAATATATTGATCCGATATCGCTATATCCTGAGATATGTCTCTACTTTTCTCTTGTTTCTCATTACAGGAAACACTCACAAAGATGAGGACGATACATATATATGTCACAGAAAAGTATTCCTGTAGACGGCATGTGATATTCATATATTTTATGATTGAGGAGGTTTTTGTACGATCTCGCTTATATCCAACTGGAAGAGCTGTCTACCCTGTTCGCCATTGGGACAGTCAATGACTACCTGCGTACCTTGATGATTGAATCGGGGATGTGTATCTACTCTCCATTCTCCTTTATATTTGGGATCTAAATAGAAATCGCCTAAAGGAATGCGACTGTTACTGGCGATATGATAGAGATAAACGTGTTGTAAGCGATCTTTATCAGGATAGGTGTCATTTAAAATCCATTCATTACCAGGCAAATACGTACAATGGCCATTGCGGGTCATTATTGATTCACCCACAATTTCGGGTATGCCTCCTTCTACATCTTCGAAAATATAAAATGCATCTCCCATTGCCTCGGTACGACTCCATGCTAGTATATGATCTGGATCTCTCCATATGAAGTGAGAAGTATAACCTGAGGGATCAACTAATCTTATATCCTCTCCATCTGGCGTAGCGGTAAACATTAATGTACCAAAACTTCCAATTGAGGGTGATTTCCATCTAAAAAGGAATATGAATCTACTTCCATCAGTATTAAACAACAAATGATTGAACCAGGTTTTATAAGTATAAAAATCATAGATCAATGATGAATCTTCACTCTCCGGCGCTCCGAGTGCAACAATATCGGCTAAGGAAATGATCAGCTCCTGATCCCCCGTTTCTAAATTCACGCGAACTAATCCGCTGGAGTCTGGAGCCAACTCCTCCTGATATTTATCAATAATGCCTGCATAACCATATCCTGGACGAGAATCATTTAATCTGGCAAAATTAAGTGTCATAGCAGTTTTTCCATCTGGGCTTAGTGTATAAATAGGAACAGGTAATGTTCTCTTTTCTCTTGTATAAATATTTAAAATATGAGATATAAATTGATCATTCTCTCGATCATTCCATATGATGAGTGAGTCGCTCTCAGGAATAAACTGCAACATACACCCTTGCTGCCAATTCCAAGCATTACTCTCTCCAAGTTCTATCCATTGATTATCATTATCTAAGTCAATCATCCCAACTTTTATCGTATCGTCTCCATTTGGACTACGATTTTCAAAATCTACCTCATTACTTAAGACAAATCTACCCGTAGGATCAAATTGCCACTTATCATAATAACCAAACCAATGATGACCAGGTGACTGTGTAATAGGACTTACTGGAACATAAAAGGTAGATTCTTCATTAGCATTTGCAGCGTGTTCATCATTTTGTACGTCCTTTTGGCAGGAAGTATACAATGCCAATATCCAACATGTACACATTAACAAAATCAAATATCTCATAATCTTTGTATTTGTTTACACTTGAATCTAAAATAATTTCACATAGTTCCCTATTGTTTAATCACTATTAATTTTCTATGTAGAAGTAACTGTTATTTTTACTATTTCTAAATTTAAAGTAGGGTATAATAACAAATAATCGTTAGATACATACTAAGACGTTACTCATTTTGTGTGGAACATTCAATTCGTCGATCAGGAAAAAAAATCAAAACCAAGCCAGTTAAGAAAGCTATGTGTTTAATGTAATATTCACGCTTGTACTAGTTTTATAATAATAAAGTCACGCTAAATTCATTATTTTTTAACATATAGATAACAATAATTAAACAAATAATTAACTTCACGGTTGAGGATTATATGATAATTGATAATATATAAATTTTATATACAAACGCTTATAAATACTTAAACAATATGTAGAATTTTTTTCATTTCTCTTTTTTTCAACATGTACCATGTACATGACTTCTAAATCTGATAATTAAACCTATCGTGATTTGACATATTATGTATATCAGTAAGATATTACTGTAAACAATATGTTTTTCAGATAGAATTTTATTTAAAGCAAGTAGAAGGATTTGATGTATTAACATTGAATATTCAATGATCTTCCTCTATTTGCCGCATACTATTTATTTTGTATTAAAAAAAATTCAATAAAAATTATTTATAAGATTTTCTCTTAACTTAAACATGTTCAAAATGAAAAAACTTATTTACTTACTTAGTTTAATTCTTACTATTCCCTATGGATATAGTCAAGATTCAACAGTAGTCGACGTTGTAGTCAATAGTCCAGTCCACGAAACATTAGAAGCGGCAGTTATTGCTGCGGAATTGGCTGAGACGCTTAGTGGCGAAGGTCCATTTACTGTGTTTGCCCCAACAGATTCAGCATTCTCTCTTCTTCCCGAAGGATTAGTTGACACCTTATTATTAGATCCAACAGGGGATCTGGCTGATATCCTGCTCTATCATGTATTGAGTGGAACTATTCTATCAACTGATCTTAGCGATGGTATGATGGCAACTACTTTATTAGGAGAAGATATTACGGTTTCTATCAGCGGAGACAGCGTAATGATCAACGACGCTATGGTTACAGTGGCCGATATTCAAACTGATAATGGGGTAGTTCATGTGATTGATGCTGTTCTCATCCCGCCTATGGAGGAAGACGATTCTACGGTTGTAGATGTTATCGTTAATAGTCCAGTCCACGAAACATTAGAAGCGGCAGTTATTGCTGCGGAATTGGCTG
>CAZZEC010000148.1:5859-14734 GCA_964652565.1 uncultured Bacteroidia bacterium | reverse complement strand
ATGATTATATCCTAATTACCTCCCTGCATGGCTGCTTGTGAAGATGGAGAGGGAGGCGTAGGTGGGTGAACACAAAGATGATGATGATTGGTATCGTCTTAAGTCTTTATTCATCCTCTACTTCTCTCTCAGCACTTATCATCGCTGCAAGGGGGTATTTTTTTCTATATTTAAGTGTGTCAATTTACTTATAATCACTTTAATAAATTAACTGAAACTCTGGTAGCAATACCATCGCCCATAGGACATCTTCAACTGCGCGTTCATCGGGCTGTTCACCTAGAGATTCCAATAACAAAGATGCCTCTTTCTCAGTAGGATACCTTCCCAAAAAGTGCAAATACAACTGATCAACCAGTTTTTGAGGTTCCTCTCCATAATGTTGTAACCATTGAGAAGCCCCTCTTTGCAGTATGTTGTGGAAGAAGGTTCCATTGGTCAATTCCAGTGCCTGTAACAAAGTAGCTTGATCATTTCGCTGTGTAGCTACATTTTCCCTTGTCGGTCTACCCAGTGCTGTCTGGAAAGGGTCTCTGGAAACCAGAGAAGCCCTGGCGAAAGCAAGCGATTCCTGTTGATCATGGCTAAATCCCAGAATTTTACCCCAATAGCTCCTTTCATATGACCCTACCCTTTTTGCTTGAGCCCAATGTTCATCGTCAAACTCAGGGGATGTCCAATCCTCTTCAGGTAGTTGATCCGTAGTCTTCCAGTCATTATTTGAAATTACCTGCTGAATAGTACCATCCTCATAAGTTATTTGAATGCTGAGCAGTATTCCCGCTGGATTAGGTACTGTTCCTTCATTTTCTCCCTCAATAGCAATGATATTACTACCTGCATTCAGATATTCCCCTAACTCTTTTCTGACAATTACCCTCCAGTCATAGCCTTCTTCTACCTCCTTATCATTCAAAAACAACTTAAAAGCGTGATCTACAGATAACAATAATTCTGCGGAAGCAATGTGTTTATCACTTTCTGTATTAAACGAGTACCTAAAATATCTTTTCCCAGGTTTAGGTAACACATCCCGGTCCAGTTCTCGCTCTCTATGCCATATCCATGCTGCGGGCATCGAACTATGCGTGGGATCATAGGAAACACTGTGATACACAGGTGCTACAATTTGCGTTAGTACATCTGCAAACTGCTCAGCAGTAATTCTTCTGGGTGCCGGGCCTCGGAACACAAAATTATCCGTGAGGATCTCTTCTACTGAAGTGTATTCTACGGTAGGTAATTGATAGGTCTTGGAAGTGAGAATCGTTTTCAATAGATGCTTTAAGTCGTACCCATGGTTTATCATATCCATCGCCAACCAATCGAGCAAAGTCTGACTCCAGGGAATATTATCCATCTCATCTACGGGCATCACGATTCCTCTACCCAACAACAAGTCCCAGTATCTATTGACAACCGTTCGATACACCCTTCCATTTTCAGGTGTTGTCATCAACTCTTCCAGCCTTTCCAAACGCCCTGTTAATTCTTCTCCTTCCAGAACCCCTAGCTGAGGATACAGGAAACTAGTCTGAGCCATTCTTCCCGTAGGCTTATCACAACGGAAAATTTCTAATGTGCTATCCGAAAAGACATTGGCAAACCCATAAGCCTGATCGAGTGTGAGATTATTGACAAAGCTGTTGTGACACGAAGCACATTTAAGATTTAACCCTAATAAAGACTGAGATATATTTTGTGCCGCCTGCATCTCAACCGTTTGGCTGGAATTTACTGCTCCTCTCCATTTGATTCCCTGAATAAATCCTTCTGATTCAGGGGTGGGGTTGACCAACTCAGCTACCATCTGCTGGTAGGATTTATTTTCCCACAGCGATTGGTAGAGCCAGTCAGAAATTTGCTTACGACCATTGGTAATAAATCCAGGGCCTGTATAATCATTTCTCAAAAGATCATTCCAGAATGAGAACCAATGTTGGGTATAATTGTGCTTGTCTTCCAGCAATTGATCAATCAGTGCTTCGCGCTTATCCAATGAAGCATCTTCTATGAAGGAATTCACCTCTTCGGGTTCAGGCAATAATCCAACGACATCGAGATAGACTCTTCGGATAAATGTCCGATCATCCACCGGGTCTGGCCAAGTGATATTCTTATCTTGAAAATAGTCATTGACAATTAGATCTATAGGATGGGTTATATCCTGGGTAGGTGCAGGTAGTGGAGGTTCTTTCAAAGCCAATTCTGCTTCTCTGAACACTTTCAATGCACTATCTGACCAATATGCCCCCTGATCAATCCATAATTCGATGAGCGCTATTTCCTCCTTTTTTAAGGTTTTTCCCTTAGGAGGCATGGATTCTTCATCTTCCCGAGGAAGATGTAACCTACGCATTATTTCACTTTCAGCAGCATTTCCTACTTCAATAACAGGTCCATGTTCACCTCCTGCCATCACCCCTTCTTTGTGGTCCAATGCAAGATCTCCCTTACGCTTTTCCATGCTATGACATTGGTAGCAATTGTGTGCAAATATGGCCCTTACTTCCAGGTTCAGTCGTTCTAATTGTGCTTGAGGAAATGAATCCGCAGCTTTGTAAGCTTGATACGTGGCCAGTTGAGCACCGTAATCTATTTCTGGAACTTCCTCATTATCTAAGGGCAATACTTCTGTGAGATAATGTTCACCATGCGTAAGGCTGGCTCCTAAATGACCGACAATTGTTATACCTATCAGATTGAAGGTCAACATCAAAAAGGGTATCTGCCTGGGTATATATTTCCTTCTGGCAATAATGAAAGCCGTGATAACCGCCAGGATGCTGGTAATAATACCTGCTACACGGTGATTATCTACCAATGAACCCGAATACCCTTCATTGCTCTGCAACAGCCAACCCATGATAGCTGAGAGCCCTGCTGTAACAGCTCCCAGATATACGAAAGCGTTTATACCGGGGTGTAAGTTATTTTCCTTCCTAATCAGTTGCCATGCTTCAAGAAAAAAGGCACCAATCAGTAATCCTATGGGGAAGTGCACCAACATGGGATGCAAGCGGCCCAAAAATTCCCATATCCAAGTAGAGAGTAGTAATTCCATCTTCGCAAAAAATACAAATAATCATTATGAATGCCAATATTCACTATCATTTACCTTTTAATAAAACCTCCTTTATATTGCAGTAATCCTAAAAATTTACATTGCTCATTAAATTAGTACTAAAAACACATTCATTATGAAAAAACTTTTACTCGGCTTATCATTTTCACTTTTTCTTACTGCGATGGTCAATCTATCCTTTGGACAGAGCATCGAAGTAGAAAGACCTATCATTGCAACTGATACTATTGAAGATGAGGATGGAGTTACTGTCATTGTCTCATTTGACGATGCGGAACAGGAAAACGACGAAATGGATTCTCTTACAGATGATGATATTGACGCAGGATGGGAAGGCGAAGCAGATGATCAGAATATACTTACTGCGGGTATGCGCTTTCAGGATATCACGATTCCCAAAGGTGCAACTATAGACTCTGCGTATATCTTATTATTCTCTCATGAAGGAAAGTCTACGGAAGACGTTGCGGATCTTACGATCATAGGACAAGATGATTACTATCCCTTAACGTTCACCCTGGATGCGTTGATAACCAGCCGCCCTCAAACACAAGATAGTATCAACTGGATTGTAGATGACGAGTGGGAAATATACCAACCTTATCGCACACCGGACCTTAGTCCTATTGTACAGGGAATGATCGACAGAGTAGGATGGGTACCAGGTAATCCTATTGCATTCCTTGTGAAAGGGACAAATCAAGGACCGAGTGAAGTGGAAAATGCACGTGAGTGGGAAGCATTTGAAAACATCGCTGATCCTGAAGATGGAGGAGACGGACAAAACCATCCAGAGAGAGTACCGAGATTATTTGTATACTACACACCTAGTCAAAACATTTTAGATATTCCTATCGTAGCTACTGACACCATTGAAGATGAAGATGGAGTAACCTTGATTGTATCACATGATGATGCAGAGCAGGAAAATGATGAAATGGATTCATTGACAGATGATGACATTGATGCAGGATGGGAAGGAGAAGCTGATGACCAGAATATCTTAACAGCAGGTCTTCGTTTCCAAAACATTAACATTCCCCAAGGTGCTGTGATTGATTCCGCATTTTTAGAGTTATTCTCTCACGAAGGTAAATCTACAGAAGACGTTGCTGAATTAACTATCATTGGAGAGGCATCTGACAATCCTGAAACGTTCACCCTTGATGCGCTTATCACCGATCGCCCACAGACGGAAGACTCTGTAGAGTGGATCGTAGATGACGAATGGGAGATTTATCAGCCTTATCGTAGTGCTGATATCGGTTCTATTGTACAAAGCCTGGTAGATCGCGAAGGATGGGAAGCAGGAAATGCAATGGCTTTTCTATTAAAAGGAAGAAATCAAGGACCTAGCGAAGTAGAAAATGCGCGTGAATGGGAAGCGTTTGAAAACATTGCCGATCCTGAAGATGGAGGTGATGGACAAAACCACCCAGAGAGAGTACCCAGGTTGATTATCTATTTCCAAAATACAGCAACACCAGTTATCAAAACTATTGCTGAATACAATCAATTACTGGTATATCCTAACCCAGCAGATAACAGCGTAGTAAACATCGAGTTGCCTTCTAATAAGGCTGCGACTATCCAGATGTATAACCAAAATGGACAATTGGTTCGCCAGCAAACTTCAGACTTTGGTAAAGAGGTACGTGTAACAACTAAAGATCTCAATTCTGGTCTGTATTTTCTACAGGTATCACAAGACAATACACTATATACACAAAAGCTTATCATTAGAAACTAACTAAACTAGGGGGGTTGTTACTGTAAATTACAGGGGGCAACCTCCTTTTCACTTTCACTACGCATGCAAACCAAACTGCTATACTGCCTTATTTTACTTACAACCCTTTCCTTCTCCGTATATAGTCAAAACTACACATTGATAGGAAAGGTGATTGACAACGACACCAATGAGCCACTTGTAGGTGCCACTGTCATGTTAGACAATACCAACAAGGGTACCAATTCACGAATCGATGGGTCATTTATTCTGAAAGGGATCACTCAACCCCAGGCCAAGATCAAGGTATCGTATATTGGATATCAAACGTTACTGGTAGATCACGATTTTACGCAAGAGAAAAATCCCAACCTCACCTTTTATCTCAAATCCGGAAGTACTACCCTGGGGACTGTAGAAATCGAAGGGCAAGCTCAGGGACAGGTAAAGGCATTCATGGACCAGAAACAGGCCATCAATATCAAGAATGTCTTATCGGCTGAGCAAATTCAGGCCTTTCCAGATATGAATGCTGCTGAAGCGATGCAACGTATACCTGGAATAACGCTTCAAAGAGATCAGGGAGAGGGGCGCTTTGTTCAATTGAGAGGTACGCCACCAGAGTTAACCAACTTTAATATCAATGGAGAGCAAATACCTTCTCCGGAAGGAGATGTGAGATATGTGGGTATGGATGTCATTGCCGCTGACCAGATTGAGTTCATAGAAGTTACCAAAGTATTAACGCCTGATATGGATGCTGATGGTATTGGGGGAAATGTGAATATTATTACAAAGACTGCCCAGGGAGAAAAACCCGATATTCGCGCTACGTTTGCCGCTGGGTATAACAATCTGAGAGGGACTAATAATTACCAGCTACAATTTACCTACGGGCAGCGCTTTGATAAATTTGGATTTAATGTCAACGCCAGCTATTTTGAAAATAATCAAGGTTCAGATAACCTGGAATATAGATTCGCCAAAGGGCCTTTCTTCGGTCAACAAAGTCAAAACTTAGGAGTGGACAATTATTTTGTTCAATATCGGGAGTTTCAACTTCGCCACTATGAAATCACCCGTACCCGCATTGGTATCACACCTACCTGGGACTATCGCTTCAATGAGAATTCCTATATCTATCTGAGAGGGATGTATAACCAATTTACCGATGATGAACTGAGGAGGAGACAGGTATTTGACCTGGATGATCCTTTGTCAGAGATCTATTATTTATATGGAGGATTGTATAATGATGTAAGAGAGCGCACACAAATTCAGGAACTCGCTACGGTAAACTTTGGAGGAGATCACCTGATCGGTAGTGTAAAGATCGATTATATGTTCCAATACGCATATGCGAGTGAAAGTCGACCCGACCATATGGAAACTCGATTTGAGAGTCCAGGACAGGCGATTGCCATTACGTTTGATCGAAGCGATCCGCAATGGCCCATAGCTGGATATCCCAAATCCCAGGATTCGCTGTTGGCTTACAGCTACAATCGATACGATATGGACGAATTGATCTTTGAACAAAGTCTGGTCACCGATAACAACATCGCAGCTCGCTTGAATATACAGATCCCCTATAATCTTGGCCCTAATAACCAGGGCTTTGTTAAATTCGGAGGAAAATTTCGCCAGAAAGAAAAGGAAAGAGATATTACAGCCCAGGTCTTCGGAGCTTACTTTGAAGAATCACAGATCTATCCAGGTGTAGGACCTGAGCTTTCTCTGGCAACCATCGCTGATGATTTTTATGAAGACAATCTTTTGGATCAGGGATACGTTCTGTCTTTCATTCCTTCAGCTCAAAAAATGAGAGATTTTTACGAATTCTATCCTCAACACTTCATTTTTGATCGTTCGGATACCCGAATAAAATCCTTTGGAGAAGACTACACGGCTTTTGAAGATATCTATGCGCTATATGGGATGGTCAAACACGATTGGAATAAACTCATGATACTTGGTGGACTGAGGTATGAACGCACCGATATCGATTATGAAGGTACACGCATTCTCACACGAAATGGAAGCTATAGAGATCAGGAACAATTGAGTGATCAGCGTACCCATGAGTTTTTCCTACCCCAGATTCAGTTGAAATATTCTCTCGATAGGAACACCAATTTCCGGGCGGCGCTTACTTATACCTATGCCAGACCCAATTTCGAAGATGTTCTTCCTTACAGAGAAGAAGATCAGGGTCAGGTTACCTATGGAAATCCCGATCTCGAATTTCCCGAATCTATGAACGTGGATCTGCTGGCTGAAAAGTATATTCCGGGCGGTCTATTCTCAGGAGGGTTATTTTATAAGAAAATAGACAATTTCGTCTTTTACTACAAGCGATTCGCGCATGAAGGAGACCCTTCTGATTATGGACTGGTGGAGATCACCAAGGCCATCAACGGGCTGGAAGCTGAAGTATATGGCGCAGAGATTCAAAGCCAATTCAATTTTACTTTCCTCAATGGATTCTGGAGCAATTTCGGCCTGTATGCCAACTATACCTTTACACAATCCACCGCTTTTATCAACCGCAGATTTCCCGCCAATTACTCTGGCGCCATTGTAGTTTTTGGAGACGATGACCTGAGCGTATTCAGTTCTGACACAGAACAAGAAGAAATCACCTTACCCGGTCAGGCGGAGCATACCACCAATCTCGCCCTTACCTATAGAGATCAGAAATTTTATGCACGTCTGGCAGCCAACTTTGCCGATGAATTTCTCAGTGAGCTAGGAGCCGATGAAGACCTTGATGTGTACAACGCAGAAGCATGGAGACTGGACTTTACTGCCAATTATCGACTCACAAAAAATGTAACGGCCTTTATCGATCTGATCAATCTGACCAATGCTCCGCTAACCTTCTATCTGGGTACTCCTGATCGCATTCAGCAGCAGGAGTTTTATTCGTGGTGGGGAAGAGTGGGGGTGAAATTTAATTTTTAGTAAAAAGATGAATGTATTACGATATATATACCTATGGGCTTGCCTGGCAAGCCTTTTTTCTTGTACTCTACCCTCTACACAGGTAGCATTACCCTCCGTCACAGCAGATGTGGAGACTGAAGTTGTCAATGCCTCCAGTGAAGAAGATGCAGCGGATGATCCAGCGATATGGATACATCCTAATTCACCCGATAGCAGCCTGATTATCGGTTCGAATAAGACCTATGGTATTGCTTTGTTTACTTTAAGTGGAGATAAACGAATCGAATATCAAGTTGGTCGGGTTAATAATATCGATGTTCGCTATAATTTTCCTTTGAATGATAGCACTCACATGGATATTGTTGCTGGTAGCGAGCGGAATAATAATCACATCGTCATCATGGGTATTAATCCTTCTGATCGCAGTTTGACTCCCCTTGGCCCAGGACTACCTTCTCAATTAGCGGAAGTCTATGGCTTTTGTCTCTATCAGAGTCCTATTGATAGCAATTTTTACGCCTTTGTCAATGGTAAATCCGGCAAGATTGAGCAGTGGTTACTCACCGCCACTGACTCCGCAACCATCACGGGTGAAATCGTAAGAACCTTTCAGGTGGCGACCCAGCCCGAAGGGATGGTAGCAGATGATAAAACCGCTACCTTATACGTAGGCGAAGAGATGCGTGGCATTTGGCACTTTCCCGCAGAACCCAACCAGGAGGCAACTCCTACCTTTATTCCCCACAGCGGCGCAGATAATGATTCGATTGCCTTTGACATCGAAGGCCTGGCCATCTATCGCTCGGAGCAGGATAGTTTCCTGCTTGCCTCCAGTCAGGGCAATCATTCCTATGCGGTATTTACCCTCGATGACACCCATCGATATCTCGGCAGCTTTCACATTGGTGATGATGAAGCCATCGATGGTACGGAAGATACCGATGGGATTGAGGTTACTTCACAGAACCTTGGGCTGGCTTTTCCCCAGGGTATCTTTGTCGCCCAGGACGGCAGGAACGTCAATACCGATGGTTTTTCTGAAACCCAAAACTTCAAGATTGTACGTTGGGAGAAGGTAAGGGGGGTGGTAGGGTTGGACGACTGACGGTAGACGA
>CAZZEC010000148.1:0-5759 GCA_964652565.1 uncultured Bacteroidia bacterium | reverse complement strand
GTACGTTGGGAGAAGGTAAGGGGGGTGGTAGGGTTGGACGACTGACGGTAGACGATGGACGACGGGATGTGGATGATAGATGATGGACAGCGAACTGTAGAGGGTGGAAAAATCTGATGGATACGTGTGGGAGGAATCAATATGTATACAACTTCTCAATAAGTAAGCAACTCTTCAATAAGTGCGGAATTAATTCCGCACTTATTGAGCTTTTGTGGTGTAATATATTACACTAAGCAATTTCTTATTACTTATTTCGTGCTGTCTAAAAAGCCTTATGCCTGCTAAAAGATTTTACGCACTTTATATTCACATAGTATGGATTACCAAAAAACGTAGGCCGCTCCTTGAACCTGAATGGAGAAAGCAACTTTTCCTACATATTAAAAAGGAAGCTGTAGCAAAGGGATATCATGTAGAGATTGTCAATGGAGTATCTGATCATGTCCATGCTTTAGTGAGCATGAAACCTCAGGAAATGGTCAGTAAATTGGTGAAAGACCTTAAAGGTGCTTCTTCCCGATGGATCAATGAACAGCAATTTACTTATGAAAGATTTGAATGGTCCAGAGGATATGGAGCATTTGCAGTTAGCCCTCAACACATACAAAGGGTGAGAAATTACATCTTAAACCAGGAGGAACATCACCTAGATTTTTCTTTACAAGATGAGATTGAGTTGATGGAATCCTGGATACCGGATACTAACTCTTATTAGGTGCGGATCCACTCAATGAGTATAAGGTGCCCCCATACGTGTGAGATGTCTCAATAAGTGCCGAATCTCTCATAAAGTGCGGAATCTCTCAATAAGTGCCGAATTAATTCGGCACTTATTGAGTTTTGGTAGATATCTACTTTTTTAAGCTTCTATATTGCTCTTACATTTAGACTCGAATACCAAATTGTACAATCTTTTTGATTGTTTTTGACTCAATAAGTGCGGATTTAAATCCGCACTTATTGAACTTTCATCGGATGGCAAAAGGCAAAAAAGCTAAAAACCAAAAGGTAATCTATCAAACCGTCCTGGAGAGACGAAGCCCAATGAAGTAGCTACGGTAATCGGGGTGGAAGTTGTCGCGGTAAGCAACGCGACAGAGGACTGCGAGGCCGTCCCAGCTACCCCCGCGCAACACACGGTTCCGGCCAGATTCAGGCCCTTGGGGATTACTAACCGTACCTTGATCTGAACAGGTCTGGTAATAATTCTCGTCAAATGCATCCTGACACCATTCCCGGACATTGCCACTCATGTCATACAGCCCCAGCGCGTTGGGGGCTTTGAGCCCCACGGCGTGGGTCTGGTTTTGACTGTTTTTGCTATACCAGCCCACATAATCCAGGTGGTTACTGCCTGAATATTTTGGGGATATCCTGCCGAATGTCCCTACGCCACCCCCACGGGCGGCGTATTCCCATTCGGCTTCGGTGGGAAGCCGATATTTTTTGTCGCCAAAGAGACCGAGTTGCTCATTCAACTTGTACAAGAACTTTTGGGTATCTTTCCAGGACACTCTTTCCACGGGTCGATAGGGCCCTTTAAAGTAGGAAGGATTCGTTCCCATTACTGCTTCCCAGAGTTCTTGGGTGACGGGATATTGCCCCATCTGAAAGGAATCTAACCGGACTAGGTGGGCAGGTTTTTCCCTGCTATTTCCCTCATCATCGCCCATTATAAACGTCTCTCCGGGAACGCGAATCATGGTAGTATAAGGGATGTCTTCTAATATGTCATACGCTTCAAGCTGGTTCACGAGTTTTGAGATAGGCGTTGAAGAATGGTAGTTTTGACGAGGCCAAAGTCATTCTCTGAGAGAAGTCTTAAGGTAGAAGCATTAAGGTCGGCTACCCAATCCAAGAGATCTCCCAGATGCTGATGAATTGCCCGAATACGGAAATATCTCTGTGATTGTGCTTCTGCAAGTTGCCCCATTCGTTTTTAAAATAAACGCTCCCACTTATTTTGCATTTGCTCCCAATGTTCATAATATTCATCTACTACATCCGGATCATGAAAATCGACTGATTCAACTCTTACTGGAAGAATTTTATTAGAGAATGATTCTTTTTCCCACCGACAATTCCGTGCAATTTCAAATAATTCGTACATACAGTACTCAGAACGTACGTATTTATCAGTAATAAATACCATAACCAAATCACCTTTCCCCATATCCTTCATAAATTGGCTAATAATTCCTCCATAATGGATATTTTTTTTATCTCTTAGCAATTCAAACGGCTCCGAGACCAATGAATCGTACAGCGTATCTACGATCCATTCCCTACTGATTTCTTCTTCATCATAATCCCCCCATGCATATGAAAAATATACCTGTGTTTCGAATATACCTGCAGAAGAAGCCGGGGATACATTTGATGTAGATGAAGGAGCTTTTACATCCACTTTAGCTTGAGATACAGTGGATATATCACTCATATAAGAACACAATTGGATAGCTTCGTCTATGAAGATGCTCATTTGAGTGGACATTTGCTCCAAGGATAGTTTTCCTTTGTTCTTTTCCTGCAAAAATATACTATAGCGTCCTTTCAGCTGAATAATAAGGTCTTCACATGGTGCATCTGCATGCTCCAACATTCGTTCGATCGCTGTGTAAAGATTACCATCTCCTATAAGTTTTTTTATAGCTTTGATACCATCTGATCCTGATGAAGAAAGTTTATCAGGCTGAATGAATTGTTTGCCCGGATCTCTCTTTAAAAAAGGCTTCAATGATACAATATCAATAATCTCTTTTTCTTCAGATATAATCTGTGATTTCCCTTCTCGTTCTGCTGCTTCCAAAATAGTCGTGTCAACATACTGTTTTCCATTGACACTGACATATACATTCCCTGATTCATCATCCATCAACTTATCCAACTCATTTCGAATTTTATCAAGCAGTTCACCCCCTCCAGCTGTAACTCGTACAATTAACATTTCCTGTGGTGCTTGTTCATCTACCTCTACCAGTGCAGTATGACTCCCTTCTTTCAGCTGTATTCCTTGCTTCCAAACACCCCGACTCTCTCCTAATTCACTTTTTAAATAATGTGTACGTACAATAAAACTTTGAATAATGCCTTCATGTAGAAAATCATGTTTGTATTTTAGGTACAATACTACATCTTCTCTTTCCCAAAAATCCTCTAAAAGAGTGTGCTTCTCTTCGGGTAACAACTGAGGAGCAACGAATTTGCGTTCCTCGAATGGTATGTGATATCTATTTTGATTTTCTTGAGTAGTTTCCAAACACAGCTCACAGGATAGCATGAAACTCAGAAATAATTCCTGTTCGTATTCTTTGTAACTGTATTGTTCCCAGATTTCCCTAAGGTCTTTTCCTGTGAATGCCCCATATTTTTCCTGGATATCTTTTAAGTAGCCAAAAGCTTTTTTCCGATTAAATAAAGTATACACTGCATCAATGGCCCAAGATTGATCTAAAATGATTTCATCATTAAACAACCCTTGTTGATAAAAAACTACTCCAGTCTGAACCAACCAATTTAATACATCCATTGGTTCTTCATAGTCTAGAGCTAACTCGTAGAAATCTGCCAACTCCAGAGATTTTTTATGATCCATCTGATATTTCCGGATTTTTTCTCGTAATGCTACCCAGGAAGCAGGAATATAGGATTGGGGCTTTGTTTTTTTAACTGCCTGCTTGATCAGGAAAAGGAGTTTCTCATAGCCATTATCCTCCCAATCATCAATTTTAGAATTGATATGCCAAAACTCCAAGTACTTAAATCGCTTTTTAAAAACCTGACGAATATCAGGTAGATCGATTTCCTCTCCCTGACTGACTTTGGTCTGAACTACAATAGCTGGACTTCCTTTTCCCTGAGAAAGGGTATAAGACAGCCAATAAGTTAAACTATGATTCCGGTATTTGCGTTTTTTCCCAGATTCGTATAAAATCTGATAAGGAGTTTGATCAGGTTGGTTGTTTTCATCCCACAAAACCAGATATACTGCACCTGATTTCATAAACAATCTGTGTGTAGCATGATAAATATCCTGGCCTGCAAAGTCCCATAAATTCAACTGATATGGAGATACTAAATTATCTTCATCTGGTTTGGGATATCGATCCAGGACAATAGCATGTGTAGATTTATACGTTTCGTCAAACTTATTGTGAACCATACGCCGCACCAAACAAGTTTTTCCCACATTACCATTACCAACAAGTAGCACTTTACATTCAGTATCTTTGATTGAGGCTTTATCAAGATCCTCAGTATACCGCTTCAAAAAAGCCAGATCCTCATGTGGATCCTTGCCAATATTACTCAGTATGGTTTCTGGTAGCGGATTACCTTTGAGAGAAATATTTTGAAGGTTAGGAAATCGCTCTATCCATTTAGTATCTATTGCATTTATTTGATTATTATTAAGAATCAGATCGGTTAATTCCGAAAGCTCTGGAGATGCCAGTTCATTTATGGAACAAGATGGAGCGTATAAGTACCTAAGTTGAGGAGCAGACGAAATATCAATCTTTTTAAGTGATGTATTTTTACTCACGTCCAGAAAAGATAGTTGCTCACATCCTGAAGGTAACTCAATCTTTTGTAATGCACAGTTATTTAAGTACAAATGCTTAAGATGAGGAAGACCATAAGAAAAATTAAGTGTCCTAAGAGATGTATTTTCACTCAGATCCAAATATTGTAGATTTTTCATATTAATAGGAATCTTCCACTCAGTCAGTGTATTCCTAGTAAGGTTGAGAGCCTGTAAATATTTGAATTCCTCACCTTTCAGTAATTCCAAGTCTTCAGACTGTAATTCCATCTTAGCCAGATTCAGCGCAATTAGCTGATCCCCCTCCGTAAGATAGGTTCCGGAATAATCTGGAATCATAAAACGGCGCAGGCGCAATTCGTGGGGAAGATGCATTTCAGGAAACGGACTCAATTCCTTTTTTAGACTGCTAGACAAGGTTGCGATGGATGGAGGAAGTGTTAGGGCCATAGAAATAATATATTGAGGAAAAAATTAAACATTTTTCCGCTTTTTGCCATGATAAAGCTTTCCGTTTTTGAGAAATTCCTCAAAATACTCCAAAAGTGGATAAATAACTTACGATACATTTAAAGATCGATATTCCATATACTAGCGGGATGAGTCCACGAGTGAGCTGCGGATGGAGCTTGAGCAGCGATGGCCTTGGTTGACTCGTGGTAGATTTTTTTCATTCTTTTTTTATCGACTGAAAAAAAGAATAAACACTATGAAACCGTCCTGGAGAGACGAAGCCCAATGTAGTTGAGACGGAGATCGGGGTGGTAGTCGCGGCGGTAAGCAACGCGACAGAGGACTGCGTTGAGGTCCCAGCTACCCCCGCGCAACACACGGTAACGGCCGGATCCGGGTCCTTTAGGATCAATAGCAATCCCTTTCTCGGCACAAGTCTGATAATATCCTCCATCATACCAATTCCAGCACCACTCCCTGACATTCCCGCTCATGTCATACAGCCCCAGCGCGTTGGGGGCTTTCAGCCCCACGGCGTGGGTCTGGTTTTGGCTATTATCATCGTACCAACCTACCTGATTCAGGTGATTGCTGCCGGAATATTCAGGGGACATCCTCCAAGATGGGGACATCCTGCCGAATGGGAATACGCCACCCCCACGGGCGGCGTATTCCCATTCGGCCTCGGTCGGTAGACGGAATCCCTTGGCTTGCCAGTTTGGCGTTACTACCCATTTCACATCATCATAATCACTCAGGC
>CAZZEC010000147.1:5334-14975 GCA_964652565.1 uncultured Bacteroidia bacterium | reverse complement strand
ACCAATGAATATGTGCATGATGTGTATGTAAGAGATGGAATAGCTTATACAGCAGAAATAAATAGAGGTCAATTCACTATATTGGATGTTGAGGATCCTCAAAATCCTCTTATCTTAGGAAGAAGACAATATGTAGGAGGATTTACTCATAATACATGGCTCAATGATTCTTCGACAGTATGCTTTACGACCGATGAAAGAAGTGGTGCATCTGTCATTGCCTGGGATGTGAGTAATCCTGAAAATATAGAAGAACTAGACCGTATTCGCAGCAGTCTTAGCAATGGAAGAGCTACGCCTCACAATGTACATGTTTACAATGATTTTCTTGTAACTTCTTATTATAAGGATGGATTACTGATTGTGGATGCCAAAAGACCCAGTAATTTGGTTGAGGTGGGTTATTTTGATACATCTCCAGATAGTTTGGGAGGGACAGATGGATGTTGGGGCGCTTATCCTTATTTGCCCTCAGGCCTTATCATCGCTTCAGACATTGATGAAGGGTTATTTGTCTTCCGTGCAGACTATCAAAGAGCTGCGTACTTTGAAGGTTCGGTAAGAGATGCCAATAGTCAACTTCCCCTTGAAAATGTCAACATAGATATTCTCCCCCTAGAAGAATCTGTTCAAACCATAGTAGATGGTACATTCAAAGCAGGGTTTGTCATTTCTGATACCGTTAGCGTGATTTTTTCTCGAGAGGGCTATCTTTCAGACACCATTCAGACTGTACTGACTCAGGGAGAGCTTACGCAAATAGATCTCATGTTGCAACCACAAAGTTTACAGAACTTAGACATATCTGTCGTTGATAACATGACCGAAACTCTTCTGGATTCTGTGCAAATCATGCTTAGGGGATTAAATCTGGACGTAACTTATCAGTTGCTCAGCTCAGGTAATGCGTCCTTACGAAGTACTGTTCCCCAGGATATCTACGAAGTTGTGGTAGGAAAATGGGGATATCAAACCCAAACACTTCTTATAGACCTGACTAATGAAGAAAATGATTCGGTTATCATCAGAATGAATGCCGGATTTTATGATGATTTTGTGCTGGATTTCGGTTGGGAGACACAAGGCGATTTTGGTAGTGGAAACTGGGAAAGAGACATACCCCAACGAACAACATTTTTAGGAAATTCACTCAATCCGGGAGAAGATGTCACTTTTGACATTGGTGATAAAGCCTATATCACTGATAATTCGGGGATAACTTTCGATGATGGGGATGTGGATGGTGGTCCGTTTACGTTGACTTCTCCACCATTTGATCTTTCAGATTCTCAAGACCCATGGATACATTATCACTGGTGGATGGTATCTATTTTACCCAATATTAGTCTTGACCTGGGCAATGATACACTTTGGACTATCTTATCGGATGGTACAAATAGCCAAAGAGTGGCTTTCCACATTGATTCGCTCAGTAATATCTGGCAACAACATAGTATTCGAGTTAGAGATTATATGACACCTGGTCCTCAAATGAGAATTTCCTTTCAAATTGAAGACAGACCCCTTGGAGACTTTGTGGAAGCAGGTATAGATGCCTTCTCTATCACCGATAGTGTTGTCATTACTTCAAATTCAGAAACTTTGTCCCGAAATTTTCATATTCATCCTAACCCGGTCAAGGATAAACTCTTTGTAGAATCTATTCTTCCACAGAAAGCACAGCTCAATTGGAAATTAATAGATGCCACAGGTAGGCAAATTAAAAAAGGCCGTATTCATCCCTCTACCACTCAATGGACCATTGAATTTCCGTTTCCTCCGGGATTATATGTACTGTCTATCGGAAATGGAGATGACCGACCGTATGTAATTAAATTATTAAAACCAATTACAACACATTGATTGATATACAATCCATTAACACTATTTATATCAAATGGGAAAAAGATACACATCCTGTCTTGATACTCATGATTAATAAGCAGGGTACCATCAATCGGTTAGGGAGCGAAGAAGATAACAAGAAGCCTTTGATGATCATGGGAAAAACTGATAAGCCCATATTTGAACATATATTGGAAAACCTCGACCCACATTGGCTGGATTTAGCAGGAAGATATACCTATCCCAACCCAAAGGGCAGTATTTTGAGCCTAACCATTTCGATGAAAGGAGAGGAAATAGATACAGGATTTTCTTTTACATATGGATCTCAGTCAGAAGGTCCACCAGAAGATATCGTGGATTTTGTGGATTATGTCGTCTCACTTACTGAACCGTGGTATGAAGATCAACTAACCCGTAAAAGACAATCCAAATAACATGTACATCGTCAGCTATAGTTTTCTGGAAAAAGTATCCTTTCAATAAGCTCTATCAAGGTATGAAGGATCAACATGTGAACTTCCTGAATTCGATCAGCATGTTTACCTGGAATGATAATTTCGTAATCACCACAGTCTTTGAGTTTCCCTCCATCTTTTCCCAATAGGCACACAGTGGCTAGCTCTTGGCTTTGGGCCTGCCTGACTGCATGTAACACATTCATTGAATTACCACTGCTAGAAAGTGCAATCAGCATATCCCCAGGCTTTCCAAAAGCCTCTATCCCTCTTGCAAACACTTGTTCATATCCCATATCATTTGCTACACAAGTGATATGTCCCGAATCTGTAAGAGAAATAGCTGGTAAGGCGTTACGATGTTTACGGAATCTTCCCGTAAGCTCCTCTGCGAAATGCATACTATCACATGCGCTACCACCATTACCGCATATCAACACTTTCTGACCTCTTTCAAAACGGCTGGCTAAGTCTTTGGCTATGCGGGTCAAAACACTAAAATTGTGACTATTTTCGATAAATAGCCCAATTAATGATAGGTTGTCAAGGAAAGCTTGTCTTGCAAATTGTTCCATGTAAATTACATTGTTACACTTAACAGAATAACTAAATATTAACGCTTCCCTCAAAAACTTTTAATGCGGGCCCAGATAATGACACACGCTCTGCATCAGTCCCTGGATGCTCTACCTGAACGCTGAGCTTACCTCCAAGTGTTTGTACATGCATTTCATTGTTTGCCCATCCATTTCTCAATAGATAAGCATAAACTGCAGCCGTAACACCTGTACCACAACTGAGCGTTTCGTCTTCTACTCCCCTTTCATAGGTTCTCACCATAAGCGTGTTTTCGTCTATTGCATTGACAAAATTGACATTTGTCCCTTCTTCAGCAAATGGTTCGCTATAGCGAATATTTCTACCCAGTTCAAACACATCAAGTTCAGAGACTGGCTTGTCTTGAAAACTTACAAAATGGGGTGAGCCCGTATAAAGCCATACTTCCTGAGGAGAAATCTCTTGATACCCATAAGGGTTAATCATCTGAATGGTAATATGCTCTTCGTGATAGGTGGCTAGATGAACGCCATCTGTAGCTTCGAATTGAAAATGTGTTTGTGTCCATCCAAGATCATGTGCAAATGCTATGATACATCTTGCACCATTTCCACACATAGAACCCTCATTTCCATCTTTATTAAAATACTTCATATGAAAATCTACCTTCGAAGCACTTTGTAGAAGTATTAATCCATCTGCTCCTATTCCTATCCTACGGGTACATAACCTAGATATCAACTCCTGATCTAACTTAGGCTCAATAGAATGATCTCTATCATCAATCATGATGAAATCGTTTCCAGTACCTTGATACTTTGCAAATGTAAGCCGCATAAACAATGATTAATCGTTTCGTGTTAGTTGTAATGTAGCTGTAAAATAACATAAAAATGGACAAACCTAATATTGCTCAGAGAACACCCTATGTAGTTAAATTGGAACCAGGTACATATTGGTGGTGTTCTTGTGGTCTCAGTAGTAATCAACCTTTTTGTGATGGTTCACATAAAGAAACGAATTTCACCCCACAGAAAATAGTGCTTGAACAAACTGAACAAATAGCATTTTGTGGGTGTAAAATGACAGGGAATCAGCCCCGATGCGATGGGTCTCATCGAAATGTGTAAGCACAAGTTAACTTTTAGAGAATTCATGAAGGGTATAGCCTAGCTGTTATACTCACAATGCCATAGATTTTAGCCTGGTCCTGGTCATTTGCGTATACTTCCAACACATAGGTTCCAGGTGCTATGGTCAATGATGGAATTGCATTATGTGCTATGGTATAGTCTATTTCGTTTTCTTCAGGGATACCTAACCATTCACCCTCTGCCTTGAGCTGGACAATAGTTTCCTTACTGAATAGGGTTTTCGATTTGTCTTTATTTAAAATTACAAGCCGGATAGGAAGACTACTACGTGAAATCCCTATATCGTATGTAATTTCTAACTCGAGTCTTAGTTTCAGTTGTTCTCCGATAGGATCAACTACCATAGAAAATTCGCAGGGATTTTCAGCAGTATATATTGTGTAATCGCTAAGATCTTGTTGGCCGACCCAAATAGGAACGATATCTCCACAGGCAGTTTGTAAAACCAAAAAGAGTAGATATAGTCCTAAAACCCTTTTGTACATGGAATACATAGTCAAGCTTCCTCGACAGTAGAGAGAGAATGAGGAACTGAATTATTGGTTGATGAGCCGTTTTGCAATGGATTGTATTCATTGAATTGCCCTATGCGAGAAAATTTATCTATTCGATTCGATACCAGGCTAGAAATAGCTTTATTTTCGTATTTTTTAAGATCTTTTACTAACTGCTCTTTAACAGATAAAAAAGTAGTCTGAGGGTCTTTATGAGCTCCACCTAACGGCTCCTTGATGATCTCATCAATAATACCAAAAGATAAATTATCTTCTGCCGTAAGTTTCAATGCCTCAGCAGCTTGTTCCTTATTTTCCCAGCTTCTCCAAAGTATACTTGAGCATGATTCTGGTGAGATAACCGAGTACCAAGTATTTTCTAACATATAGACTTTGTCCCCTATACCAATTCCCAAGGCTCCCCCAGATGCACCTTCTCCGATAATAACACAAATAATGGGAGTTTTTAACTGTGCCATCTCCAACAGGTTTCTAGCAATAGCTTCTCCTTGCCCCCGTTCTTCGGCTTCTATTCCGGGATATGCACCGGGAGTATCTATAAAGCAAATTACTGGTAGGTTAAATTTTTCTGCCATTTTCATCAACCTAAGTGCTTTTCGATAGCCCTCTGGATTAGGCATTCCAAAATTCCTGTATTGTCTTTCTTTTGTAGTTCTCCCTTTCTGTTGGCCAATAAACATTACTTTATGCCCATCTATTACCCCCAGACCGCCTATCATAGCCTTATCATCTTTATAACCTCGGTCACCAAACAATTCGATAAACTCATCACTGATATTTTGAATATAATCCAGGGAATAGGGTCTTTGTGGATGTCTGGAAATTTGTACTCTCTGCCATCTACTGAGATTACCGTATATAATTACCTTTAAATCCTGTATCTTCTTTTCAAATTCCTTTATCTTTTCCTCACTCTCTATATTTTGTTCATCCGTTTGGTCTTGTGATTTCATTTCGACCAACTTTTTTTCAAGTTCTGATATGGGGCGCTCAAAATCGAAAATATCATCAGTTCTAATCATACATTCAAGACTAATAATATACTACTTAGGGTGATTATTACTATAGTGAGAACTTTAAGTTACAAATTTAATAGAAATATTTCGCCACAAATAAACGACTATTTTAAGTAAACAGCTTCAAAAATGAATAAAATATGATATAACGTCTTCAATAAGATATTCATTATCAAATACCTAAAGAAACTTTATAGTGTAAGTATCAAATGGTAGATCAAAAAAATCTTAACTAATATCACAAATATTCAACATGTCAATAATTTATCATTGACATTAATATAATTAATTGCAAAGCTTTTAGAATCAGATATATAACAATGCTATATATCAAATAGTTGAGAACCTACTTACTTTTATCGCTGATCTAAAGAGATATAGTTTCGTTTGGCCTCGCCTGTGTATATTTGCCTAGGCCTCCCTATTGGCTCATTTGCTTCCCTCATCTCTTTCCACTGAGCTATCCAACCTGGTAATCGTCCAAATGCAAACATTACGGTGAACATGTCTACGGGTATCCCCATTGCACGGTATATAATTCCCGAGTAGAAGTCTACATTAGGAAACAGTTTCCTTTGAACAAAGTATTCATCCTTAAGTGCAACTTCCTCCAAACCTTTCGCAATAGACACTACTGGGTCCTCGACTTCCAATTTATCTAACACAATATCAACATACTTCTTTATAACTTTGGCCCGTGGATCATAATTTTTATATACTCTATGACCGAAGCCCATTAATCTGAACGAATCACTCTTATCCTTTGCTTTTTCTATATATCGCTGAGTATCACCCCCATCATTTTTAATACTCTCTAACATCTCTAATACTGCCTGATTAGCCCCTCCGTGTAATGGACCCCATAAGGATGAATTTCCTGCTGCGATAGCAGCAAATAAGTTGACATGAGAAGAACCAGAAAGTCTGACTGTAGAGGCAGAACAATTCTGCTCATGATCGGCATGTAGAATCAATAACGTATCCAATGCGTTACTCAATTCTTCATCAACCTTCCCATTCATCATATACAGGAAGTTTGATACATAATCGAGTGAAGGATCTGGGGATATGTAATCTAACTTATGAATCCTACGGTATATATACGCCACTAACGTAGGCATGTGTCCAAGCAAGCGATATATAGTATTCCAACGAGTATCTTCCTCAGACCAAGAATCATGCGAATCAGGATAAAACCCTGTCAAAGAATAAAATGCCACAGATAGCATACCCATAGGATGCATACCATCTGGTAATGAATCTAAAATGTCTTTAATTTTTTCTGGAACGCTGTAGTGGTCCTTTAGCTTTTGCTGTATGCTATCAAATTCCTGTCTGTTGGGCAGGTCCTGATTCAGCAATAAATAAATGATCTCTGGAAAAGAAGCATGTTCAGCTAGATCTTCAATAGAGTACCCCCTGTGTAACAAGATTCCTTTATCTCCATCTATAAATGTAATGGAACTCGTAGTAGAACCTGTATTTTTATATCCTGGATCTAAGGTAATATATTTAGAATTCTTTCGAAGTTTGCTAATATCTATTGCTTTTTCTTCAAAAGTTCCCGTAACGACAGGGAAATTATATCCCTGTTCTTCAATAGTAATCTCAATGGAATTACTGAGCTCTGTGATGTCGGCCATATATTGTTTATTGATATTGTACTTTATTATACTTATTCTTTATTACTATTATCTTGCATTTTCGTTCAAACAAAAGGAGCCATGGACTATTCTTAAAGATTGGGACAAACAGTCGAATAGGCAATATTGTCTTGCTTTTATATTTATACTATCGTCGGATCTTTCTACAATTGTGTATGTTTAACAAAAAGAATAGACTTTTACAATAGTTAGACAAGATTTGAATCATTAATGTGCATATATTCATCAAATTTAGGTACCGGAGTGATAAACATCCAAAAATACCTAAGAGTTTCAGGAAAAAAGAATAGAGATTTGCTTCGTATTCAAAAACAAGACATACAAACTAAAGAACAATTCTTTAACATTGTCAACCTACTTCACTGAAAGACTTCAAACTTGCCACATACTGATCGAGTTCAGCTAATGCCTGTCCATACCCATCGTTAAGTATGGGAAATCTACACCATGTCTTGGGATCTAGATTTTTGTCATCCAGATGAAAGGAAGGTGCATATCGCTCTCTTTTCCATTGGTTTCGAGACCAAAGTAAAAAGAATTTTCTAACGAAATGTTGAAGTTGATCGTCTGGTGCCACTCCTCTTAGGGTACGAAATACTTCCACCGGAGACTGATAATCTCTAATTGCACATGTCTCAATCTTGTCAAGAATATCATAGGGCATTAAGTCTTTTTCGTCAGACTGATCTGCAGTTGACGGCCGAAGCTCAGCAGTAGGTTTCAAGGAATTGACAAATTGAAGTGCAGGTATATCTAAGTATGTTTCTGCCCATGACAACCAGGAGATTAAACTGGCTTTGTCCATGCCTCCAAGCGGTGCCAGGCCACCGGACGTATCTCCATCCATGGTAGCATATCCGACGGCTGCTTCACTTCTATTGCTCGTAGTGATAAGCAACCCTCTTTGTATATTGGTCATCATCCAAATTCCAGGTGCGCGTAGCCTTGCCTGAATATTTTGTAATGCTATATCATCTTCTTCCCAACTGAGCGTACGCTGGTAAGAGTTGGATACTAAAGCAGTATATTCATCATACAATTTCTGTACATCCCAATAGTGAAATGTGACTCCCAGTCCTTTAGCAAGTTCTGAAGCACTCTGTAAAGTATGATCAGAACTATTTTCAGTACCTTGATAAATATACGTACATATTTGAGGTAAAAGAGCTTGAGTGGTGTCAACGTTCAAATACGCTAGTCGATCCCAGAATGCTTCCTCCCCTAATTCCGCTCTCGCACGCTCAATAGCTTTTGCACATAATACAGCACATGCAGAAGAATCAGCTCCTCCAGACAGTGAAAGAACAAACCCTCTACTCTTGCTTTTTCTCATATAATCAAACAACGCAAGTGTAACAGCCTCGTAAAACTCTTCCTCTTTGGACTCTATAGCTGCTATCTTTCTTTCAGCATCGGGGTTCGTTTCATCGTAATCACCTTGATGTACAATGAGGTTTTGGGGAATCTCAGGTAAATAATTAAATGATTTTCTTCTGTAAATATGTACCCTATCGACATCTACTACTGCAGTTGAGATTACTATCTCCTCAAAAGAAAACCTTTTATTTCGAGCTAACAACTCTCCTCCCTGAGCGATGAGAATTTCTCCATCATAAATAATTCTCCCCGCTTCATTTCCCAAAAGATTACTGTATATATAAGTACAGTTGTACGACCTTGAGGCCTCAGTAACTAATCTTTCACGTACTTTACTCTTCCCAAATGAGAAATTTGACGCGGAAGGATTCAGAATAATATCAACATTGTTGAGATAATGTCTTTGAGCGGGTCGTATTCCCGTCCATGCGTCCTCACATATTTCAAATCCTATTCTAATGCCTCCTACTTCAAATAACAAGTCTCCAAATGGATAACTATTCCCCTCCCATAGATAATCTACTTTGAGAGATTCTTGCCATGGTTTGAACCAGCGAGGTTCATAGTATATGCCATCTCCCGCCAATTCTTGTTTGGCAACAAACCCTAAAATCTGTGTATTGTGTATCAGACATACTACGTTGTATAAACAATTGTCATACTCCATGGGCAGCCCCACTGACACAGTAATATTTTGACAAGCTTTTGCAATTTCTTTCAGATAATGTAAGGAAGTAGAAATGACATAGTCGCTAAAAAAAGCATCCTCACACCCATATCCACTAATCGCTAGCTCTGGTATGCACAAAATTTGTACTCCTGCTTCTCTAGCGCGATTAATTGCAGTAACAATTCTCGAAGTATTTTCTTCGAAGGCCAACGGAGTTTGGTTAAGACAAGCTCCACCTAATTTTATATATTTCATAAATAATTTTATATTACCAAACCATTAACTGTGTATTATATACGACTTGCTCATAATTAAGTGATATTGTTTACCTTTAGATAGTCGATGTACCATGCCAAAAGCTCTGATCATAGACGACGAAGAAGA
>CAZZEC010000147.1:0-5234 GCA_964652565.1 uncultured Bacteroidia bacterium | reverse complement strand
TTATTTTTAGATGCTGATATAGCTGAGATTGATCCAAGACTGGTATCCTACACCTTGTCTGCCTCTCAACATGGTAATCTGGCCTTACTATCCATTTTTCCACAACAAATCATGTATACTTTTGCAGAGAAATCCATTGTACCTATTATGCATTATTTACTTCTCTCTCTTTTACCCCTGAAGTGGATTTATTCGCTCCCCTTTCCCTCAATGGCTGCCGCAAATGGTCAATTCATGCTATTCCACGCCCAGACCTATCATCAATTTCACTGGCATCAACTGGCTAAAAGGATCATTGTTGAAGATATTGCGATCATGAGAATGATAAAATCCAAAAAGTTAAAAGGTATGACCTATCTTTCACGAGGATTAATTCGTTGTCGTATGTACCAAAATTATCAAGATGGAATTCAGGGTTTTAGTAAAAATATGTTGGCAGGATTTGGCAATAGCGTCCTCGTTTTAATTATTTATCTCGTGCTAGTCGCATTTATTTGGCCCTTTGTAATAGTAAAAATTTCACTTTACACATTTTTGATTTGCATATTCATGATATTGAGCATGAGATCCATGATCAGTCTGTTATCCAGAGAATCCATCATTTGGAATCTTTGTCTCCACCCCATTCAAATGTACCATTTAATCCTAATCTCCCTACTATCTATTTATAAAAAAGCAACGAGACGAAATACATGGAAAGGTCGAAATATTTCTTAGGATCAGGGATTATTATTCTGTTTCATATTGTAGGGTTTATAGGTTTTCAGTGGGAAATCACCCGTAATCTGTTTGAACAACTGGTACCCTTAAACCTCCTTCTATCATTGACTCTGCTTGCGTTGTTCCACGTCCCCAAATCACGCCGTTGGGTCGTATTTGCAATGTTAACCATACTAACAGGATATATTATTGAGGTGTTGGGGGTACAAACGGGAATTATATTTGGCACATATTCCTATGATACAGCGCTGGGTCCTAAATTCTTGGGGGTTCCTCCCATCATTGGAATTAATTGGTTAATGCTCGTATACAGCGTGGGGATTATTACACAAAAATTATCTTCTCACTCGATTATCAAGATACTTGTAGGTACCGGTATGATGATTCTTATCGATATACTTATTGAACCAGTTGCTATTGAATATCATTTCTGGCACTGGGAGCATGAATCTGTCCCGTTACAAAACTATCTTTCCTGGGGTATAGTTGCCGCTGGTTTGCTCACCTATTTCCATTACATACCTGAGAAAGCTCATAATCCACTGGCATGGGTGGTATACTTGACACAATTGTTGTTTTTTGGTGCGTTTGCTTTGATTTGATATAATAGGAAAAGATTCCTTATCAATCTTTTCCTATTAATTAAAAAATGTCAAACTGATTCAGCTCGAATCAATCTCAGTGTCCATCTATTGAGCTTACCGATATCCGCTCCAGCATTATCTATCATTTTCAACCTCCAGTCTCCCTTGATTACCTGTCCTGCAAGAAGTTTGAGATCTGGTGTTGTAGAAAAGGAATACGTTCTGTTAATATTATTAAGCGGCCCACCTACCCTGTTATGTAAAAAGATTTCCGTATTCTCAGGAGAGATAATGGATACTGACAAATCACCTATATATGTATGAGTAATATCTATCGATACCTCCAATTCTTTGATGTTTCCTTCGGCCTCAGTTTTGATTGTATCATTAATACCCGTTCTATCATTATCAGGAATGGTAATCCCGGGAGCTGATTCTAATAGAATAGCTGTATCTTCGCGCGCTGCAAACTCTACCCCCCATTCATTTAACGTTCCAGTATCCAAAGGGGCAAAGTCTTGCACTGAAAGTTTCCAATCTCCTTGCAATGTTCTTCCTAACAAAGTACTCAAACCCGTTGTGTTGCTTATATCAAATGTCGCTTTGATATCATCAGCTCTTCCACCTCTACGATTCTGCAAAACAATATTTTCACCTGTAGGGGCAGTAAGTGATAAGCGCAAATCCCCAATATATGTATGTGAAATATCTACCTTTACTTTCACATCTGCGATAAATGCTGCTTCCTCAAAACTAACTGTATCTACTATCCCTACGGTATCATTGTCAGGTATGGATAGATTGGGCGTTGATGTCTTGGAAAAAACCAGGTTGGAATCGCTAGTCTTACGTTGAATCGCCTCTTTTACAGCCTTTTCAGCGTTTACCTTTCCATTTCCAAACCACTTTGAGTGTCCATTTTCATCATATGTCCCAAAACTGTTCCCCAACTGAGGGTCTTCGCTATTATCTACGATCTTGTCAGCAGTGATCTCCAGGATATCCTTAACTTCCTGAGCAGTCAAATCGGGATTAGCAGATAATACTAACGCTGCTACCCCTGCGACCAAAGGACAAGCACTGGAAGTACCACCAAATGAAAAGGTATAATCTGAACTCGAATAACCCGGGCTTCCAACTCTATCGGTAGTTACGATACCTCTGCCTGGAAGTGATGTTCTGATCCTGGGGTATGTGATTGAAGATCCTATGCCTGGATGTCCATTGTTACTGGGAGCAGCAACGGAGATTTCATCCCCCCAATTACTGTAAGCTGATTTTTTATTCTGGCTTGTACAGGCACTAACAGCAATAACATATTCACTAGCAGCATATCCACCCAACCAATCCGTAGGTCCACTTAGCGAATCATTGGGCCATTCCTTTTCATCTACTGTTCCATTTACAGGCCGATTGGCATTCCCTGATGCAAAACATATGACTATACCTTTCCCATCTCTTCCTTCTGTCGCCAATCTTCTTAGGACATTAGCTTGCCTCAAAGAAAGCGGATAGTTAATAGAAGCAGCGCCCCAACTACAGGATACTACGCTTGCACCGTTTTCCATTGCCCATTCAAACTGACTTTCAATCGAATTATCATCCAGAAAGCCTGTCATTCTGATAGGCATCAAAGCACAATTAGGTGCTATACCGACTACACCCAGCCCATTCTCTTCTGCTACTGCTACGCCTGCACATGCTGTCCCATGATTATCTGAGGAAGATTCTGGACTCGGATCGAAATCAGAATTTTGAAAATCTCTCGGAGCGACGATCTTATCTTCTATCGCTAAATCATCGTGATCCAGATCCACGGAATCATCCATTATAGCTACTACTATAGAACGTTCGCCCCTGGTTACATCCCAAGCAGCCTCAGCAAACACATGTGCCCCGTCAGTAAGCTGAGGTCCCCCATTATGTTGCAAATGCCATTGATCCTCATATAGATTGTCGGTGGGAACATAAAATTTTTCAAGGCTGATCGTCACATTGGGTTCAGCAACCTCAACGATTTCTAGTTCCTGGAGCTCATTGGCTATAACGATTGAATCTTTTTGCAAATGAGGAGCGAGACGTACAACCCAGCAGTTGTCTATTCCTTTAACTTGTTTCAAGATTTCCAGGCCAAAATCACTTAATGTCTTCTCTACTTGCTCATTAGCCACCTCATCAGAAAATTGTATAGTGATTTCATCTGTTGGATACAATTGAGAATCTGGATCTGCATCTAACACGTATACATTGGAAGCAAAAGCCACATTGTGATCCTCTTTGAGACTCTTTAATGTGTCTTCCAGGCTTCTTGTTCCATCTACCTCGAATTCGGTGAGATTTTGTCGATCCAATGATTGACACTTTTTACAATTATGTTTTTCCGCGAGTGTCTGGGGATTAGCTCCCTGACGCATTCTTACGGTAAAAGCATTCGGCTTGCGATGGATATACATTTTTTTTCCACCGCGCCAAAAATATTCAGCTTGGGACTGTTCTGACATAAACTTATATTGTAGTAAATGAAACTTTAGATATCAATAAACTTAATGAATTACCCTTATATCACAAATCCTTCCACGAATTCATTCTGACTAATTACTCACCAATAATCCCAGAATAATCCCCGCCGAAATTCCAGCTAACCCTCCAAGTATTCCAATAGTGAAATTCTTCCGATTTCTCCCTTTAATACTTTCTTCGGTCAATTGCATGGAGCTGTTGAGTTGCTCATTGAGTTGATCAATATGGTTATTGAGTTCCTGGTTAGTTCCTCTCAGGAGATCTACTCGTTCATTTTCGAAATGAATTATACTTTCGTACACTGAGTCTCTCTGCTGACCTAATTGCTGAAGTACCTGAAGTTCTTTTCTGACATTTTCATATAAATAGCTCAAGCTCTCTAAATCTTTTACCACATTAATGCCTTGATCGAAGATTCCTTGTGGCAGCGTAATCATAGGAAAATTTTCTGGTGCCAATGTATCGGCTAATAGTCGCATCATTTGTGGACTAGATATGACCACATACTCAATTTGAATTTTATTAGAATCCAGACCGAAAATTACTGACTTAGGAGAAAGTTCATTAAATTTCAGCTCTTCGGAATTACTGCTCTGTCCCATACATGTAGTAGGAAACATACACACAATTCCCATAGTCCAGGTAGAAAGGAAAATAATATTCCGAGTAAAGGAAAGCATATTGATTAGTTTGATATAAATTGTATGGGTTTCTGGTTGATTTCCTGTTTAAGGCGATCCACATTAAGCCTTAATTTGTTCTGTTGGGTAATAATCCTTTTCTCTGTAGCCCTGATTTTTCTCCATGAACTTTCACGTGCCTGATTGAGATCATCAAGTACAAGATAGGCAGAATCTATTTGAGAGATCATTTCAATCTCTTTCAACTTTACATATTCATTCACTTCGTCTACTCTTTGCATAATTGCCGCCTGCTCCATCCGTATTTGCTCAATAGATTCTCTAAACTCAGCTTTTCTCATTCTTTCCCCTTGTAGAAAAGAACCTGCGAAAAATGCAGAGACTGCCATCGATAATGCAGATATCAAATTCCAATTAATCGTAAACGAATTCATATAGTTGTATTTTGAGTGTAAATGTGAAGTCTTGTTAAGTTAAGTATCCTATATAACTTTTCGTAGTCAATATTACACATACATAGGACTTGTCCATTAGATATTTTTCCTTGTGCGTTTACTATACTCATCTAGCTTAAATACTTATCAACACAGGAGAAACGATACGATTAAATAATCAAATGATTGAATCATTAATGTCAATGTATGGTAAAAAATGTTTAAAGCGTTAATGAGGTCTACAGCATATTAGTTCAAACTTACGTAAACTAATTGTCCTAAATAATTTTTTTTCACTCCAATCTGCACGCTTTTGCTACACTCTCGATTAAACA
>CAZZEC010000146.1:0-14991 GCA_964652565.1 uncultured Bacteroidia bacterium | reverse complement strand
TCGTTATGTTTCACGTTCAAGAAATATATTCCCTGTAAATGTTTGGGCAGATCCAGATTCAATGTGCTTTTATGTTTGATACACTGTTTTTCAAATACGGATCTTCCTGTGAGGTCGAGAACACTTATATGCAATTTACCGGTCAGATTCGAACGCAGTACAAATTGACCTTTGTTGGGATTGGGAAATACATTAATGGTCCCAGTGATTTGCTCTGATAAGGTACTCGTAATATTTTCCATACTAGATATGATGCTATATGCATTTATTTTTCCATGACCCCAAATCTGATTTGGTAATGTTCCGGTAAAGTCATCTTTTTCTGCATGAGTAGCCATCAATTCTTTTATCGTTTCCGGATCCAAGTCAGGTGCAAGCTCCAACATTAACCCAGCTATTCCCGCTACCAATGGGGCAGCTGAGGAGGTACCTCTTCTTATACTAAAGCCCCAATGAGTTCCGTCTCCTTTATCGATCTGGCCTACTTCTACCGATGAATCAAACTCAGTGAAAAAGGAGTTTTCCGAAGAAGCAATCAAATTGGCTGGTGCACTAATTTCAGGCTTAAGTCTTCCATCCAGTGTAGGACCTCGACTGGTCTTTAAATAATAGTCTCCGATTATCTCATCAAGCCCAAACTCATCACCCTTTGTATTGATAAACGAATTTTTAGTTGTATATCCTCCTACAGAAATAATGGAACGAGCAGTACCCCCCAACTCACCCATGGTAGAATTTGGATTTCCACCAAGCACCCGTATTCCTTCTATGAACTCATCGGCCCCTATACCGGAAAGATCCGTAAAAAATGCTTCTCCTGAATTGTTGGCTGCATAGGCATGAACCGTACCCCGATCAGCCCGAAATTTCAATTGAACAAAATCATTATTCAATAAATCATTAAAATCTACATCTTCTGCTTCAGACTGCCCAGTATTATCTATAAAAAGTTGAGCATGAGGCCTATTATTTAAAGGATTGATCTCAATTCCGCCTTCATAATAGAGTGTATCCCCCTCCAAATCCACTAATGTACCACTTACAAATGAAACTGGATTATCTGAAGTTAAGCTATCGCTAAATGCTTCCTTAATGTTAGTTTTTGGATTAAAAACTTCTATGCTTACCTGAAAATTTGCTCCTTCTTCTCCCCAGATATCAACCAGAGTAGTGCCAGCGCTTAGCTCATCCGGCCAGACTAAATAGCTGAGAATAGTATTCTCATTTTCAAAATTATGGTCAAAATGTAAATAAAAACCGCTGGGATCTCCTTCATTTCCTACCGCTCCCACAATGACTCTTCCGGGACCTGAGAGTAAATCTATAGCCTGATCGGCTAGGGAGGTTCCATCATGAGGTCCAGTGTGATGTCCCTGGCTGATATTCACTACCGCAGGTTTACCCACGGAATCTGCATACTGAAAAATATAATTTATTCCGTCTATTACCCCTGTGTTTTTACCACTTTCTCCTTCCCGGGCATTTAACGAAACCAACACGATATCACTTTCATAAGCTACTCCGCGATAAAGATCATTTAAATCTCCTCCGCTTCCTGCTGCAATACCAGCGACATGTGTACCATGCCCGCTGAGGGGAATATCTGTTTTTGCGTCTATCAGGGATTGCTCACTGTTTAGTTCTCGGCCATAGGAAAATCCTGCGGGAGCTTCGCCGGTGAGCGTATTTTGTTCCCATACCTTCTTTATTCGGTAAGTACCTCCTTCTGAATCATAAAAAGTTGGATGCGTATAGTCAAATCCAAAATCAATAATGCCCATCACAACGCCTTCACCACTATACTGCTGAGAAAGGTTTTCACCCATATGAACCAAATCTACCTTGGAAGCTTTCAATGCAGTCTCCAATTTAGGATGAACCCTTTTCGACAATTCAATATAATCTATGCCCGGTACATTGATAAAATCAGCATAATGCTCAATAGGAATATGGATAGTATAAATAGCTCCCAAAGCCGTATTTACTTCAACTTGATAGGTATCAAACTGGTTGGGATCAAAACCATCAGCAACTTTTATCAATGCAGCGACATAGCTTTTATTATTATGCTTAGATAAATCGTACTTTTTACCTAACTGATCAAGCGGAAGTTTCCGATTTATATCCTGGCTCAGCGTTGCTGCGCGAGGATCGCAATGACGTGGCTTGGGTTGACTATTTTTCCGATCTGAAAAATGGGAGGATAGGTCTTGTGCAGACAGGGATTGAGCAATGTAGCTTAATATCAATATAAGGAAAGTTGTTTTCCTGAACATCATTATTTTCGTAGTTATGGATAATTGGTTGTCAATGTAAATAAGGAGGATTTAAAAAAAAAGAATATTTATAGAATCAGTTGAATAGGGTTCAAATTGGTTAGCTAGCTCAGAACATCAACCCGAAATTTTACTCGGTAATTCACCAAACTTTTGTTTAAAACTTTTTGTGAAATAAGACAGATTAGAATACCCCACAGCATAGGCAATCTCTGAGACGCTACCCTGCTTTTGCTCCAACCTGTTTCGCGCCTCATTCAAGCGTATCTCGACCACTAACTGATTGGCCGATTTATTAGTGAGCGCTTTCAATTTTCTGTGTAGCTGAGCCCGGCTAAATCCCACTTCCCGAGCGATGTCTTCTACTGAAAGTGTCTCATTACTGAGGTTTTCCCGAATTACACTTACTACTTGCTGGAGAAATTGGTCTTCTACCGATCGCATATCTAGCCCTTCGACCAACACCAGGTCGGACCCCTGGAAACGTTTCCAAAGGTTCTGTCTGATAGCCATAAGGTTACGTACTCTTAACAATAATTCCTCTGCATCAAAAGGCTTCGTCAAATAGGCATCTGCTCCTCTCGACAAACCGGTCATCTTGTTATCCTGCCCTGCTTTTGCCGTAAGGAGAATTAAGGGAATGTGGCTGGTTTTGAGGTTGGTTTTCAGTTGCGCACACAGTTCGAACCCATCCATACCCGGCATCATGACATCGCTGATGATTACATCCGGAATGTGTTCAAACGCTTGTTTGAGTCCACTGGTTCCGTTTTCTGCTTCCACTACACGATAATCCTCACTCAGAATTCCTACTATGAAGTCGCGCAGTTCGGGATGATCTTCTACTACTAATACCAACGGGGAATTACTGCTTTTTGTGTTGGTAGCTGGCGGAGCTGATATCAGTTTAGATGAAACGGTTGCTTCAGCGGGAACTGTGATGGACGTAGGGGTAGAAACCTCAAATTTACCAATTTCTTGTAGGTCGAGCGCCGTATAAGGAAGCCGGACTTTGAAAGTTGTACCCCGCCCTTTTGTGCTATCCACACTGATTTGTCCCCGATAGATATCTACAAGTTCTTTGGTAAGGGCCAACCCAATACCAGACCCTTTCTCTTCTGTTCCCTCGACCCTGTAAAATCGGTCGAAAATGCGCGTTACTTCTTGCGGATCAATTCCTTTTCCTGTATCCGAAATAGCGAGATGGAGGTAACGCTGGTCAAACCCAAGATGTACGCTTACTGCCCCTCCTCTGGGGGTGTATTTAAAAGCATTTGAGAGGAGATTTCCTACAATTTTATCCAACTTATCTGAATCGTACCAGGCCTGTTCTTGCTCATCTGGGAAAGTGAGGTTTAAACTGATCTGGCGGCGGTCCGCCAGTGGTTCAAACGCTACAACCAGCTTGCGCAGAAAAGACACCAGGTCCCCCTGCTGAACATTGAGTCGGCTATGACCACTCTCTAGCTTCGAAAGTTCGAGGAGTTGGTCTACCAGTTTCTGAAGGCGTTGGGCATTCGTCTCAATTCCCTCTAGTTGTTTGGTGGCTTCTGCTAGTGAAGAGGATAACTTGCCATTTCTTCGAACCTGTTGGACGATGCCCAGAATCAGGGAAAGAGGTGTACGAAATTCGTGGCTGATATTGGCAAAAAAACGGGTCTTTACCTCATCAAGGTCTTTAATGCGCTGGATCTCGGAAAGAGATCGCTGGGCAGCCAATTGTTCTTGCTGGGCTTGCAGTGAAAGCTGCCGTTGCCGGTAAGCAATCCCAAAAGAATATGCAATTGCCTGCAAAAAGATCCCCCAATTGTACGGATCGAAGTTTAGACTAATCACGCCTACCGTCCATAAGCCTCCAATTAAGGGTGCCAGTGTGGCAAATATTGCACCAATACCAAAATAACGGGCGAATTGATCGGGTTGTACCGTAAGTATGATCGCTAAAACTAGCCCGAGTATGGAGAACAAAATGACAAAGTAAAAGTGATAGCCAACCGTAGCAAAGTTTGGCTGGTACCAGCCTGCCAGGGTAGCGATCACGGTATATACAACCTCTGCAGCTATCACTAATGAAAGTGCAAGCATATATTTATCCAGTTGTGGGAACTTTTCCGCAGAGTTGGTATAGGACCTTCCAAAAAACCAAAACGAAAATAATATGCCGTTGGAGACAAACACCCACAACGGAAATCGAATAGAGGGTAGGTCAAAGATGAGGACCGTTTCTAGTCCAACGTATATGGACAAAGTTAGAAAACAGACAAATACCCAAATCGAAAACCATAAGAAAATGGCCTGCCGAAGGTATAAGTATTGAAGGAAGTGGTAAACAAAAACGATGAAGGTTATGCCCAATAAAAACAGATTAAAGGAAGCATGAAAGGGATATGCTGGATAGTAACTATAAAAACCTGCTTTTCGTATTGTGGCCTGAATATAGGGAGGCATTCCTGCACTGTTTCCTTGAATCCGAAGATAGACCCATACCTGCTCTTTAGCTGGTAAAGGTAGGGGAACCTGGTTGAGTGTCCACCGTTCTTGGATCGTCTTTACGCTACGAGGATAATCCGCACCCGTTCGTTCATGAAACAGAATGCGCCCCCTTTGTACACCGTAGACATCCACCTTCCCATTGCCCCGCAGCCAGGTAGCTCCGTTAAAGTAGCGGTTTTGTAGAATGAGGCGCCAATCGCGTAGCGAATCGCTGGCAGAAAGCTGAACGCGTGCCCAGTATATCCATCCGATGCGCAATGGCTGGTCTACCTCGTGTAGTGGCTGGAAAGCGAGGGAATCGGTCAGTAGTTGAACGATAGTAAGAGTCCCAGCGGAATCAGGCACAATTTCCAGAACAGGATTTAAATCGTGTACTGGATACTGGGTGTCAACCAGATAATGGGACTGACCAAAACTGCACATCCAACTAAATAGAAAATAGAGCCCGAACAAATACTGAGTGCTGTGCATATACCACTTTTCTGGGGTCGAAGATATAAACATAATTCGATTGGAAAAAGCCGATGGGTTGCTCCCATCGGCTCGTAAATACAGGTGATTGGGAATTATTTCGATACTACGTCAAGTGATAGGCCGTTCAGAAGGACTGTGTAGATACCGGTATCAGAGTTCTTACGAATCCGCAATTTCGCAGTCGGATCAAAAAGATTTTGTACATCCTTTGGGGGGATGAGGTCATAAACTTCTTGTAACATCTGAATTTCGAAGTTACCCAAACTGAGGTCCACGTGGACAACGATTGAGCGCGGTGTGCCAGATTGAGTATAGCTGGTGTAAACGATGGGATTGGCAACTGTCTCACCGGGCTGACTCGGAATGGGCATTTTCCACCAAATTAAACTATCCCGGTATGACGTGGCTTGTTCTGAACTAGTGAAATCGATAAGCGTATCTTGCGGGAAGCTAGCTTGTTCTGAACTAGTAAAATAAACGAGCGTGTCTCTCAATAAATATGCTGATTCACCAGGCATAAAAAACTCAAATGCCAAACCATCGCGAATCCTTCCATTGGTTAGTTTGACAGATTGATGGCTCACCCCAATGGCTTTAAAAGAAGCAGACACACCATCTTTTGATGGAAGGGGGAGCATAAAAGACGGCCAACCATTGAGAAAGTTCCACTGCATCTTTACCTGCGCACCCAATGCATGCCAATTTGTGCTACCATTCGTATGGCCAAGCGACCAGGCAGAACCTTCACCATTTGAGATCCGTTTGCCGAAATACCAGTCATTTGTGCTGCTTTGGGTGCTAATTTCCATCTTAGCCTGAGGCTTGTCTATTTCCAGAAAGGTTTCTTCTTCACAAGCGAAAAGGCCTATACCAAGAACAAGAATCAAAAGAGATGTTAAACGAGACATGTTTTTATGTTTTTAAGTGATTGAACTTCGCCGGATAAGTATGTTGTCCAGCGACGATTCAAAGGTGCATCAACATGGCTGTTCTGCGTTAATAGCATTGACTCAATTGTTGATACATTTGATTCATAGTCAGGTACTTGCAACAATTGTTGTAATCCGTGATACATTATTGTTAATTCTGTAAAGCCTTAACCTTATACACTTGCTCACCCTGTGAGGGAAGGGTAATAGCAAAACCGTAATAGACTAAACAACTCCCATATCTTTAGAGGCAATGACAATATTATTTTGTTGTTTGGTAAAATTCACTATTTTTTCTGTTGTAAAGATTGGTTATTAGTCCTCAGGTAAATCAATAATTACATAATATTTTTATATAGTTTGTCAAATTTGTTTGGCAACGTATTATCAGCTTTCACCCCTCACCCCCCAACAAAATCATGAATATTAACCGTAGAAAATTTATCGGAGCCTCAGTTTTGGGTAGTACGACTTTGCTTTCCTCCTCTTTTGCCAATATTCATAAGGAAGAAAAATATGGCTTGGAAGAATTAAAAGCCCGGTATGATATATTGGATAATGTCCTAAAACAGCCGGTCCTTAAAAAGGAATTGTTCACCTCTCCCGTAATCATTGAATCCCTTGACCTTCTCGTTCATGAAGGCAGATTTTTGTGTAGAGTAAGGTCCAAAGATGGAGCTGAAGGCTTTTCAGTAGCTCACAATGACCTGAGGCCCCTATATCCCATCTTTCTGGATTCTTTGCAGCCTTTCTTTATTGGGAAAGATGCCCGGGAGCTCGATTTTATTCTTGAACGAATACTCATTTACAAGTTCAATTTCCGCCTGAGCGGAAAGGCTATTGGAATCCCGCTCGCAACCATAGAATTTGCCATCCTCGATATGCTGGGTAAGATCGCAGATAAATCTATCGGACAATTGATCGGTGAGATTCATCATCCGGAAGTAACAGTCTACCAGGCAACTGAATATAGAGAAAGGCCTGTTGAGGAATCTCTGGAACTGATAACCAGAGATGTAGAGGAGTATAATGCGCATGCAGTCAAGATCAAGGTTGGAGGTTTGATGTATATGACACGGGATATGTATGCCAAAGGTCCTGAAGGGAGGACAGAAACCATCATTCCCCTGGTCCGGGAAACTTTCGGAGACGATTTTCACCTTTATGCAGATGCCAATGGGTTTTATTCGACAGAGGAGGCCATACGGGTAGGGAAAATGTTGGAGGAATACAATTATGGTTTCTTTGAAGAGCCCATTATGTTTGACTGGTATGAAGAAACGAAGGAAGTGTCCGATGCCTTAAATATGCCAGTGGCAGGAGGCGAACAGGAATATAGCCTGCATGGTTTTCGCTGGCTGATTGCCAATGATGGTTTGAACATTGTGCAACCTGACAATTATTATTTTGGGGGAATGATCCGCTCGATGCAAGTTGCAAGAATGGCTCATGCTTTGGGAAAGCAATGTACTCCTCATATGTCCGGCGGTGGGCTGGGATACCTGTATATGATTCATTTTGTATCAGCACTCACTAATGCAGCGCCACACCACGAATTCAAAGGATTGAAGACACATGTCGAATTTGATTGTCCTACCTCTCCGCTCCAGGTTGAAGATGGAAAGATCAAAGTCCCTACGGGCCCGGGATCAGGGATACATTTAGATCCGGATTTCATCGCCAGACATAGGAAGGTCGAAAGATGCATATGAGTTGTTCAAATAGTTGTGGCAAAAATCCCAAGCAAGATGTGCTATTTCCACCTTATGGTGGGTGTCATTTGATAAAAATTAGCTAAATCTTATACATGATTGTATCAATACATTCTACACATATATTGAGCTAATACATGAGAATACTTGCTGTTGTTTGGATAATGCTAAGCCTTGTAAGCCCTGCTTCCGCGCAAGGTTATGGTATAACTGTATTTGGTACAGAACTTATATCAAAGGATGAGGTAATAGAGAGCTATTCGGATGATCTGCGGACATTAAAAGAACTGTACGATTCTGACCGCGATACATATAAATATGAGAAGGTTATCCTGGAAAACATACTGCTTTTACTTGGTGATGTTGCCTATGTCAATATTAACCTATTTAAAAGTTATACAGGCGATTACGATTTTATTATTGATGTTGTAGAAACTAGAGAAGCAACCACTCGTCTCGATTTTCGGAATTTGGAAACCAATTATTTTGACGATCCAGATAGCTTGATTGCGAAATGGCAAGCATATGAAGATACTAGCTTTCGATTGTACCGATCAGAAGGAGTCTAATTAATCTGGATATACAGCGCAAAGACTATTTCTGATATTTGTTTGTCATATACGGGTGTTGGTGTTATATATCTTGTTTGTTCTTTTTTAAAATGAGCGCGCTCACAAGGGCAACTATTAATCCTATCGGTAAAATTTCCGCAAAGGTATATAATGTTAAAAAAAATGGATTTTGGTACATTGTCTTAAGGTTTTCCATCATCTCAGTTTTGGTTTCTAATTCGGAAGAAGGAGTATGTCGAAGTACATATGCTGAATATTTATCCATATAATCAGGAGCAAATTGGTAGAGATAAATTAAGCATATCACAACGTATAAGATTGACGCAATAACGGTAATCATCGCTCCCGTACTAAATGCTGTTTTGAAAGATATTACTCCGTTCAATTGGTTGTTACGGTAGTTTCTGATACCGATAAAAATTAGAGAATAAATAATGACCATTACAACATAGCCGAGGAGCTCATTGCTCTTAATTTCGGGATTTCTATAGAATATAAATTCCGACATAAAAATTATTACTGCCGAAAATATAGCTCCCATTATAAGTCCAAAAATCAATACTGTTTTTTTCATTTATGTTGTTGTTTTAACACTCACCGCTAAGCTAAAGTTGGAAGTAGAAAAACAGCTCATACTTTAGTGCCAAAATGTTGATTGCATCGGGTTTCATACTAAAGTACTATGCCTTCAAAGTATGATTTTTAGTCGCTTAGCTTTTTCTACTGCCTGTATTCTGCTCTTTACACCCATTTTGGAATATAGATTGGATACGTGGGTTTTTACTGTACTGAGAGAAATGAACAGGCTTTCTGCGATGTCATTATTACTGTGCCCCTTTGCCAAGAGCTGTAATACTTCATATTCTCGGTTGCTCAAATTCAGTTTTTTTAGCTCGGTTTCGTTGACGGCAAACTTCTCGGGAACTTCTTTTTCAACGACTACGGTTTTTACTTTTGGTTTTATAAGCTGTGTTGCTATCCAAATTCCCAAAACGGTAAAAAACACGGCAATAAGCCCAATGTAAATGTCGATGGCATTGTCAACAAGTAGAAACTTCCATTGTATTAATTTCAGGATGAAAACCAAAATTGCCAAAATTAGTCCGTATAGCAGGATATGTCTAAAGTCTTTTCTAGTCTTCATTTGGACATTCTGTTTGTTCAGCTTGAAGCGAACGGTCTGGGCTATAATTTCGGTATTATCTATGAATTTAGTACTTCCACTTACTTACTCTATGGAAGTTTGGCTGGTTACTTGGCCTTTATCAACATTAGTATAACAGAACCCATTCCCATTATTCCCCTATTGGTATTTGGTTCTTTCTTGTTAACCAATTACTCCTTTTTCTCAATCTTCTCTAACAATCCCTCTAATATTTCATCTTCTTCATCCAACAGATGATCTTTGATAAATATATCTGGAATGACTCCTTGCGCTGCCGTACTCCCATTCACACGTACAATATATCCCTTGGATACTTTCACAGGAATTCCTGTATGAGGTAGAAGATAGGTAAATTGAGAGGCATATAAGGAAGGATAATCGCCCGTTTCTTCTCCGACAAGGGTGCCAAATTGATAATCTTGTATTTGAGCAGCTGTTACAGCTGACTGAGAGTGTGAATGGCGGTTAATTAACACATACACTTGTCCTGTAAAGCGTTTGTGTGGAGGTTGTGGTGAGTAAGGCTCAAATTCATACTCGTAAATTTCTCCATTTTCGTGTGTGAGTATCTCTTGCCAAAATACATCTGTGGTATCGTAGTGCTGTCTCACGTGATCTTTCAGCAATTTACTGGTTTTGAGTGAGAATCTGGAATTCCATGAAAAGGGCTTATCTGCAATGTATGATACCAAATAGTCGCTAAATGGATTATCTCCCCCTCCGTTGTTTCTCAGGTCTATAATAAGGTATTTGTTGCCTTTATCGTTAATTACAGTAAATGCAGAATCGATAAAACGTTGATAAGCTGGTTCGTCGCCACCAAAATTCCCGGGATTTATATAAGCGGACTGATCGAAGAATGTTAAGGTCATGCTTGCATTCAGTACTTCCGACCGTTTCTCCTCGTAATCTTCTATCAGTTTTATCGCTGGTAATGAATATGTTGTGCCCCTTCCATCAGTGCGAATCTCAACCTCAAAGTTATCCTGTTGCCCGAATACCTGCCAATAATATCTGGGGAATGAATACAGCTCTATTTTTGTATGTTTAAAATACTGACGCTCGGCAGATACCTGTGGATAAATCTTAGAAAGAATATCAGCCATTGGAACGCCATTGATGCTTAATATCTCTGAACCAATCTTGATGCTGTCATTTGTTGAAAAGTTCTTTCTTATCAAAAACTGATCATATTCAAAGGCAATTTCTAGTGGAAAAAGTGTTCCGCCAGCCTCTGCGTATTCAAAATAGGGTTGTACGGGGAATTCAATTTCTGTATGACCGTTATTTACTGCTGATATCAAACGCTGAAAAGAACTGATGGTTTCCAGTACAGTCAATGAATCTTTGCTTATGGAACGCTTTACTACTTGATATACTGAATCGAACTGACTTTCTGTGGTATAAGCGTATAGATTATAATGCACATCTTCCAGAGATGTCCGCAATGTGTGTAAGTCTGCTAACACATCTTCGTTAGAAAATGCAGCGTTTGACTGGCCCCAAGCGTTTAGAGATAACAGTAGGAAAAAAATAGGTGAATATTGTAACTTCATGTATGTAATCGTGTAGTTTTCTGCTTTTGCAAATAAGAGGGCAAAATTAAGGAAAAATTTCTACTTAAATCGCTCTGTTCTTCCTTCTCAGGGCAAACGCACCAAATTTTATAAATAATTCATTGTTAGTTAATTATGATTAAAATATTTATATATTGAATCAATTTAAGCTACTGATTAGCAGCTGTTAATGATTTTAGTGCGTTTGCCCTGCTTCCTTATCCAATAGCAAGAGCAGCTCCTTAGGGTAGTAAATATGACTGGAATGGGATTGAATGAGAGATATTTGCATAATTAGTTTATATACTTAAGTGGCTCAAATACAGATAATTGTATCATCACACCTTGTTAAAAAGTTACATTTACCATGAACATCAGAAAATCAGATCATACATACTTTGGCCTTACTTTTATTGCCACAGCGGCTGAGACAAATGGAACCTATTTTTTGTACGAGACAATCATTCCTTCAGGTGATTCAGGACCTCCACTGCATGTTCACCACCAGGCAGATGAAGGCTTTTTCTTAAGGAAGGGACAACTTACCTTTTTGATTGAAGGGGAAGAAATTCAGTTACATCAAGGCGAGTTTCTACATATTGAAAAAGGGGAAAAACATACCTGGAGAAATGATTCACAAGAAGATGCAGAGTTAGTAATTGTATTTACTCCGGCTGGAATTGAGCAGATGTTTGTAGAACTTGATGCCGATATGTCAAATATCAAAGAGATAGGGTCTCGCTATAGGACAGATTTTTTCCTTTAGTTCTCATGCTCTTAATGTTAGATTATAAGTAATAATCCTGGAGAGAGCTAAACAAATGAAAACTGTCTTACAACCATATATCCATACGACTATATTCCTCACGTTTGCCCTTCTTCCAGCCATTTATCCACTTGTGGGGGGCGATATTCTTCCATGATGCGCAACAGATCCACCACCGTGGGTTCCATGATGACCAGTTGTCTATGAGCAGGTTTTAAAAAGCCTTGCCCTACCATATGATCAAAATATTGATCGAGCATTTCGTTGTAGCCATCTACTTTCAGGATACCTACAGGTTTGTGGTGCTATCCCAACTGGGCCCAGGTAAGGATCTCTATGGTTTCATCTAATGTACCCATCCCACCGGGTAGCGTAAGAAACCCATCAGCAAGCGTTGCCATCTTAGCCTTTCGTTCGTGCATGGTATCCACCAGGATGAGTTCACTTACTCCATGATGGCCCACTTCTTTGCGATTGAGAAAGTGGGGAATGACTCCTATAACCTTCCCACCACCCCTCATTATTTCGTTGGCCACAACACCCATCAGTCCAATACTACCTCCGCCGTAGATTAAGGTGATATTTTTTTCCAGTAGACGTTGCCCTACTTCTCTAGCTATATCGGTATATATAGGTTTTGCACCCACATTAGACCCACAAAAAACGCAAATACTTTTCATTGGAAGGTAATTTCGTATGAACAATCAAAGGTATTTCCAGGTGAAAGGGTAAGCATCCCTTTCTTGGCAAACAAGTCTCCATTCGAATCCACATAATCTGCCAACCCTTGCCAAGGTTCGATGCAGACAAAGGGAGCACCTGGTTTGGCCCAAATTCCCAAATAGGGAAATCCTGCAATGGAAACTTGTACAAATCTACCGCTAACGTTGGATAATAGTTTTACATATTTAGACTTTAGACCATGAAAAACCAAGGCATCCTGATCAAAAGTATGCGGAGTAATGGGAAAACTTGACGCATGATCCAGATACTGCTGGGTTCTGTAGTCAAACAGGCCATTGTTTAGTAAATGTGTATCTGCCTGTTCAAGTTGTTCAAATTCGATGATATAATCTGTTAGCGCTTCACTTGTGTCTATGGGACAGCTGAATCCAGGGTGTGCACCAATGGAAAAGGGGAGTACTTTGGTATCGGTATTTTCTACACGGTAGGAAATGGTAAGCGTTTGCTGGTTTAAACGATAGGATATCGATAAGGTAAATTCAAAAGGATAGATCTTACGTGTTTCTGGTAAAGCGGATAATATATATGTTACCGAAGTAGAAGTGATATCTGTGGGTTTAAATGGCATATCTCTCGCAAACCCATGTTGATTCATGGTATAGGTATTTCCTCCGTAGGTGTACTGATTGTCTTTGAGCTTACCCACGATGGGAAATAGGATGGGGGCGTGTCTTTTCCAAATGTTGGGGTCTGCCTGCCACATGTATTCTGTGTCATTCATTTTGTGTTTGACACTGTACAATTCAGCACCCAGGTCGTGAATTTGTATGAGCAAGGAGTCATTTTCCAGTGTGGTATTCATGCAGGCAAAGTTCACTAAATTTCCTCAACAAGCACAAATTGTTTTTTCAGGGTTTTTCCACCTCGCTCTATGATCATCGATATTTTTTTGCCTTCTTTTCGGTTGATGATACCATATATTTCTTCAATAGATATGTCTTCATGAGAAATTCCATTGATTTTGATCACCTTATCTCGGGATTGAAGACCAGCCTCAGCAGCTGAGGAAGTAGGTCTGACATATGTTATTTGGTATTCATCATAGGCAACTCCTGTAGCAATCATTTCTATTCCACTGAGATTATGGGAAAAAGGTTGTTTGTACCCATGAGACTTTTTGATATATAGTCGATTTCTTGGATAATCGAAAACTACTCTAAATCTGGATAGGACTTCTGACCCTATATTACCATACCAGGCAAATTCGTTGTCAGATAATCCCAGCGCTTCGGGTTCTGGGAAACCTGTTACAACGTCTTCAAAATAGTGCTGGCCGATGGTAAATGTATCTACTCTTCCGAGATACCCATAGATATCCCCATTTAAGCCTTGTCCTAATAAGGTATAAATATTGGGATCTGGGGGATTTACCCCTCTGTAATACATGGATAGCGCCTGACTGGAACCTGTATCTATAAGCCAGGAAGTAGTTATTTCACTGTCCTCTGGGGGGGTTACAGAGGCAATGACATAGGGCTTTCCACGATTTAAGCGAATGGGCATTCTTTGCCATCTTTTCCTGGGCTTAAATTTAAAAGGGTTGTATAATTTGATAAACTTTCGGGAATAATTGATCTCCACCACAAAGCTTCTGAATAATTCAAATCCGATGATACCATATACGGGTTTGCCAAACATACCAGAATACGAAACGAGCCCTTCGGGAAGGATAACCAAATTGATTCCCTTACCAATTACACCTGGTAATTCCATCGTGATATTACGTGCCAATCCGGCTTGAATCGCTTCACCTTCCCCCAAACCTCTGATAGAAATGGTTTCCAGCGTATCGAGAGAAAGAAAAGATGCAATAACTGGTTCTGTGAGTATACTCGTTCTTACACCCGTATCGAGAATGAAATTAACTTCTACATTTCTATTGAGTTTAATGGGAAGTAAAATCAGGTTATTTTGAATTTCTATCGGTATTCTCACATACTTTACATCCTCCAGCAAGCTAAATCCCGATTCTCTGCCATAACTGGTATTCAGTATGAAAGGGATGATAGAGAAGAGTATAAGAATATATTGTATATATGTTTTGACGCGGTTACGCATAGTGCCCTCTTTCATTTCTTTTTTGCATTCTAACCTCAAGGTGGGTTGATTGTTACAGTTCAGTATGTTATGGTCTTCATGATTAATGATATACATTAATATAGCGATAACTTGCCTGAAGACATAGTTATAAGGTCAATAGTTCATCTAATAAAAATATAAATTAGTACAATCTTTTACCCTAGTCAAGGATTCAGGGCAAACGCACCAAATTTTATAAATAATTCATTGTTAGTTAATTATGAT
>CAZZEC010000145.1:6981-15257 GCA_964652565.1 uncultured Bacteroidia bacterium | reverse complement strand
CTTCCATACCCTCTTCTATAAAATTCACATACCTTTGAATGACATCAATAAATAAATAGAAGCTTACTAACGTAATCCATCATGTCGCACTTTTACGGATTTCGTCATCATTGGTTTGTAAATTTTTTCGATCATTTTAAACGCTTAATAACGTTATATAAGGATTATTTTTTCCATTTTTTTTCCATTTTATGGAGAAGGGGTTTAGAATTTCCTTTCTTCCATCCCCTGTTTCAGGTCCACTATCCACTATTACCACCGGTATTCGCCATGCTTACATCAGATAAGACAACCCAGAATCGCCTTTCGGCGAAGCTGGTGGCTACAGGGGAACCCGAGCTGCGATCCGGACTCTGTGAGATACGCTACACTGAGAAGGTCCCTGACTAACGGGGACCTTTCCATATTTACAAGATTCAAGATCTCTACATTTTTTCGTCAGATATATATTACTTAAAATAAAAAAATCGATATCTTTATTAAGAATTTATTGCTAATTACTTCATATCATTTTTAAACCTTAGTACCTTATGCTTACATACAAGCCACATGTATTCATCGCCCAAAACTCGGATCATTCATTTGATCTTCATTTGGTTGTATCCGTACCAGAAGACCGGACATTAAAAAGACACAGTCCTAGGGTCTATAACTCTTTAACATATCTAAGATATGAGACCATTCCGTTCTCATATGAACCCGATATGCCGCCTATTATGTTTCAAACTGTCGAAACGATTACAAAGTCAAGTAAGGAACAGACGGGGGTAGTCGTACAAATTATAGAGTGGTCTAGTCAGTCTGAAGGATATCAGATCCTGGGAGAAATCACCTTGGATTTTCCTACGAATTCTGATAGTAGAGGATTATTAAAATTGAATGGTCATAAAGATAACCCAGACGGAGGTGATCCTGATCCTACTGGTGGAGGATGATTTATTACTTAGGATTGATATTAGTATCTTCATTCAAAAAATAATTTAATATTGGATTTATGTCGTTGTTAAAAATTATACTGATTGCCATCACAACGTGCATTATATGTCATGCAAACGTAGAAGCTGTTGATATTCAAGAACTAAAAGAACAAATCACTAAATCCAATGAGTTAGGTACTTCCAGAGTAGATTTGTATAACAAATTATCCTGGAAGTACAAATCTTCTGATATAGATAGTGCAAAATATTATGCTCATGAAGCTCTTTCACTTTCACAGAAAATATCCTATGCGAAAGGAGTTGCCACTTCTATGCAATTATTAGGTATTTATAGTAAATATCAGTACGACTATCCTAAATCTATTTCTTTTTTTCAACAAAGTATACCTTATTATCGGCAATTATCAGATACAACATCTATAGCTATTTTATATGAGAATATGGCTAATGCTTATAGAGATATTAATCAAAATGATACTGCACTCATATATTATCTAAAAGGATTAAAGATTTTTGAGCAAAAAAAGGAATTACCCAGTATCGCCAGGTTAAAGAACAATATTGGGATAGCTTATCAAAATATGAAGGATTACGATCAAGCCTTCGAGTTTTACAAAGAAAGTTTACAACTTCAATTAATTAACAATACAATTGATAGTATTGAAATAAGTAGAGTGACTTATAATTTAGGGATTATTAGTGAAAAGAGAAATCAACTTGATAGTTCCTTATATTACTATCAGACGAGTCTTACTTATCGAAAAGCACTAGGGGATTCTACTAGAATTATGGAGGCTTATAACGGTTTAGGGAGAACCCATCAATTACTGGGAAACTATGATAGGTCAGAATACTATCTCAGAGCTAGACTCGAATATTATATTCGTTTAGGAGACAAGAAACGAATTGCTCATGCCTATAACAACTTAGGAAACTTACAACATTATCAAGGTAAATTTGAACAAGCTATTAATCACAGAAGAAAAGCCTTAATCCTGAATGAGGAATTGCAAGAAGAGGATTTTACAAAAATTATTTTTGAAGGGCTAGTCGAGAGTTATAAGGCTTTGGGAATGTATGATAGCGCTTTGTACTACACAGATAAATACATAGAAATACAAAACCGTTTGTACAATGTACAACGAGATAGTGTAGTTGCAGAAATAAGAGAGGCATATGAATCCGAAAAAAAACAGCAAACGATTGACATCTTGGAAGAGAGAAACAAACGTAGAAAGCAATGGATCACGGGTATATCTATTATTTCTGCATTATCTGTGATGCTATTGGGTGTGGGGATTTTCAATTATCGAAGAAAACAAAAAGATCAGCAGCAATTATTAGAGCAGAAAGAAGAAATCATGGTTCAGAAAGAGAAGATCAATCGACAGGTTTTGGTAGATTTGGTCAAAGAACAAGAAATTGAGATCAAGGATAGTATACGAATAGCTGAACAAAAAGAAAGAAATAGAATTGCCTATGAGTTACATGAAGGGGTACAAAACGACATGGCATTTTCCATTATTTCCCTGGAGATGATAGGAGAAAAGCTCAAAGAATACCTCATTTCTCAGAACTTATGGGATGATTACCTTGAATCTGTATCTATGATTCGCCATACAAAAGAAGATGTGAGATTGCTCTCACATAACCTAAGATCAGAATATTCCTATTTAGGGAGTTGGTTACATGTAATTAAAAATTTGTGCAACTTTTTAGATGAAAAAAGTCATATACGCATCCATCTACAAACGCATAACCTGAAAGATGTACATATTTCCTCAGAAAAAGCCAATCATATTACCCGTATTCTCCAAGAACTACTCAATAATATTTTAAAGCATAGTGAAGCTACTGAGGTTCATTTAGAGATTTCACACCACGACGAACATCTACATATACTACTCAAGGACAATGGTAAGGGATTTGACATAGAAAAGACGCATGAAGGAGTAGGAATAAAACACATGCGTGCAAGAGCTGAATCTATGAATGGAACTTTTGATATTCAATCGACACCAGGATTAGGTACTGAAATTGAACTAGTCATACCCGTAGATCAAGTCCAAATATTAGCTTAAGCTATTATCTAACATAGTACTCCCCTTTCTTCATCTACCACCACATACGATCTCGGTACGTTGTGTCATCTGGCTATTATACCACACTGTATGAGATACATATATTCATTTTCATGTGGATAATTCGCCCAGAACAATTATGAAATCCCATGTCTTTTATTTTATTTTAAATTGCTGTAGAGCGCCACATGGATATTATATTAAAACCCTTACTACCGCATGAAGCTTATGATCCGGGTAATGATCGTTGACGACAAAAAGCTGTTAGTCGATCTTTTGAAACGATTGATAGATGAGCAAGAAGATATTGAGGTGGTTGCTCAGGCCTTAAATGGCAAAGAAGCACTAGAGAAATTAGCAACAATTGACAAGCGGCCGGATATAGTGCTCATGGATATCAATATGCCTGAAATGAATGGAGAAGAAGCCACTCACAAGATCCTTGAGATGTATGGGGATGAGATAGATGTATTAATGTTGACAAATTATAAAGACGGCCATATTATCGCCAATATGCTGGAAGCAGGAGCTTCAGGGTATGTAGTGAAGGATGAAAGTGCCTCTGAACTCATTAAAGCCATCCGTGCCATTTACGATGGTCAGATCTATTATGGAGATATGGTAAAAAACATCGTCATGGAATACATGACGCTTAGGGGTAAGCAGCCTCCCAACAGTATACAAGATATAACTCCTAAAGAAAAAGAGGTATTACAAATGATTGTAGATGGATTCATCAATAAAGAGATTGCGGATAAGCTAAATGTTACAAATGGCACAATTGATAAACACAGAAAAAAACTCATGGACAAGTTAAATGCCAGAAATGCCGCAGAGATCGTCAGAGAGGCAATCAGGCATAAACTTGTTCACATTTAATTCTACAATAATATTTTATAATTAGCATATTTTATTTCCTCATAATACTATTTTCCCCAAATCGATTTCTGATTTTCAGCAGCATCAGATGTTAGTATTCTACCATATGTCTGCTTGGGGTAAAATCTTACTTTTGTAACATAGTATATAATCTCATTGATTTTATACAGAAACTAAACCTTCAGTTGTTGAGCCATGGGGAAAACCAGTGTATTAATCGTAGAAGATCAACCCGTATTTTCAGATATATTATGTCAAAAACTTGCTGTGTATGATGAAATTCAGGTATTAGCAGTTGTAACTAATGGGCAGGAAGCTTTAGAATATCTGTCCTCTCACCCTTCTGATATTGTATTTATGGATACACGCCTACCTGTCATGGATGGATATGAAGCAACTCGACACATTACTTATTCTTTTCCTTCATCATATGTAATTACAACACTCTTACATGAAGACCTATTTACACAGGTACGAATGTTGGATGCTGGGGCTTCGGGTTATATTCTCAAATCTGCAAATCCAGAGATGATTGTCAAAGCCATAACTCAAATACAAAGAGATGGAATTTATTATGATATGCTTACCCTGGCAGCATATGCCCAATTTACTCACCAATACTACACAAAACACGCATCTACTCTAGCTCCTTTATCTAAGGAAGAGTTACAGATCATCTCCCTACTTTTAGAGGGATTTACCCCTGGAGAGATTTCTATCATCTACACACAAAGCTATATAGATTACTATAAAGACTTCTTACAAAAGTTCGAAGTCTCGCAAACTATTGCACTTATTCATAAAGTATTCAGAAATAATTGGTTAGACACAAGCTCGATAAAAAATAGGACTTACTTACATTATTATTGACAAAAAGACAATTTTTGTGCAATTATACAATAATGACCAAAAGGGTTTTCTGATTACTTTTATGGGGAGGTATAATGCTATTAATGGCTTAGACGTGACACTCAATATTATACCCTCCCCACCCTTTTACTATTTATCCTGATAATTAACCATCTATGCATGGATTTTCACTAAAGAACATTAATAAATGAATTTTTAATTTTCTATAGTGTAGTTTGGTAATGGTAAAATGCACTCATGAAAGATTACTATAGAATCCTGGATATTCAGTTTAATGCGCATTCAGAGGATATTAAACGTGCCTACAGAAAATTGGCGTTGAAATATCATCCTGATCAAAACCATAATGCAAGCGCAGAAGAGAAATTCATTGAAATACGTGAGGCATATGAAATGCTTAGAGATGAGCAGAAGCGCAAGCTTTACAATGCTATGTATATGGCGCATTTCATGAACAAAGCACGTAACCTAAACACTTATCAGCAGCGTCCTTACACCCATGCCACTCCTCCACATTCACCTTTTACCACGTCTTATAAATCCAGCACCTCTCAACAACCAAAGGGGAATGGAGCTTACCAACATACTCAGACATCTCCTCCTCCACCGCCGAAAGAAGAAAATGGCTACCAATATCAGGCACCTCCTCCTCCAAGAAGCATTCCTGTATCAAATTTCAAATGGGAACTACATGGTAAATATGTAGGGATATTATTTGCGATGGTCGCAGTAGTATTTATAGGGTGGGTAGCGATCTCTTACACTGCCAAATCTACGAGAGGTATCTATTTTGAACAAAATGGATGGGATTTTACTGCAGTAATCATCAGGAATATTGTCATTTTGGTTATAGGGGTAATTCTACAGTATAAAGGGATTTCCCAATTTATCCAACATTTATTGCAATACCGTGAAGCCTTGAAAACATAAGCTTACGTGTGTAATTGATCCATAAACCAAATTTCTATCTCTTTCCAATTGTCCACCCTTATATATTGATCTTCATTTTTATTATGAGGTGCAGTAAATAACAACCCTTGTCCTACAAAAGTATCTAGATTAAACGTATTGTCATCAATCATGTAGTCGGCATGTATGATACTTTTATCTCCACAAAAGACAATATTCCTCCAATGAATAAAAGGAAAATGAGCTTCCAACCACTCATATTTTTCAATAAACGAATGACGGAATTCCATAGCTGCAGTAGTAATGAATATCTCATAATGTTCCATCAATCTTGATACTACTCTTTGACTTTCTGTCATTACGGGCAAATCTCTAAAAAAACCGGGAAGATGAGGATATGACTTGACTCTTTCCCGTCTATCATCAGCAACAACTTCTCGGGGTTTTTTCCCATCTAATAACGACACGGGGAAAGGTTCTCCAAAATCCTGCTCATACCATTCAAAGTATCTCATGTTGGAATCTGCGAGAACTTCGTCCATATCTATAGCTATTCTTTTCATAAGCATGTAGTAAGATAGAGTGATTATGGATGTAAAATATGTAAGAAATATTGAAAAAGCTCTCTAGATTTCTCAACATATACCTATAGTCCTCCATTATCAAGCGCTAAATACGCTATTCAATACTCATGCCTTTATCCAATTTGTAAACCTATATCCTAATATGAATGAGATAATGGTTCTATGTTACTACTCATATCTTTTTTCAAGTAAGAATGAAAGTATAATCCGTATGAGACTGCGTAAATTTATATCGTAATAAATAGTATTTAACATTTATATTAAAATGATATAATATTATTTTACCTGAAAGAAAATGCACCTATTCACTTTCTTTTTTATCCATGGAATTGATTTTTTGCATAAAATATTAAAGCTTCGAGTACCAATGAATAAATCTCTATTCTACATTCTATTTTGCGCCTATTTATCATTTACAAACAGCCTGCTTTCTCAGAACGATCTTCCTTCTTTCAAAGCAACTTTGATACATACCAGCAATAAGAAGATACCGGTGAAGCTTCCCCTAGACTCAAAAACGGATAATGTTTCTCAGAGATCTCGGATATATGCTCAACTTGGTGAAAACTTTGAGGCATATGAGGTATTCTCATTTAATCATCATCAGCTTCAAGAATATGTACATACAAGCGATAAGAAAGTTCAATTTGTCCTACAGCTTGGTAACAACCATTCGTGGGAAATTGAACTAGCGCCGCATGAATTAAGGGCTTCTGATTATTCAGGAGGAACTTATGGGTTAAACAATATGCAGCTTGCTGGATCTTCCCAAAGGCCTATCACATTCAAAGGCAGGGTGACATCTCCCGGTGGCGGAGAGGTAAGATTAACCATTAATGAAGATATCATACAAGGATTTGTTACGGTTAATAATGAAAAAATCTTTATTGAGAACCTCGGTAGTATGGGTTTTGAAGGGCAATATGAAGAAATCGTTGCGTACGCACAACACGATGTACAAAGTGATACACCTATCCAATGTGCTGCAACGGACGTGCATGTACAATCGCAAAATATACCCGACTACAGATTAGATCAGGCAAATGCCTGTAATGGAACCCAAGAAGTGGAAATAGCAACTGCAGCGACCTACAGCAGATATACAGCTTTTGGTAAAAGTGTTACTGCTGTCAACAATCATATCCTCTCCATACTTAACATGGTAGAGGCGAATTATGCAATATTTGGTGTTTCTTTTAAAGTTGTTGAACAGGTTGTATTTACAAATAGTAATTCACCTGGCTGGAGTGAAGATAACCCTTCTGCCCTGTTGAATAATTTTACTAATTGGGGGCCAACAGGCTTCACCAAGACTCATGATATTGGATGTCTTTTTTATGATGGTAAGGGTTCTGGTACTGTGGGAGTTGCATGGATCTCCGCACTTTGTCACAGAAGTTATAAATACAATGTCAACGACTTATTAGGAAGTGCCGAAACCAATCGCGTATTGGTTGCACACGAAATGGGACACAATTTTGGATCTCAGCACGATGCACAAGGCAGCCCTTATATCATGGCTCCTTCCATTAATAAGACAGATGAATTTTCCGGACAATCACAGAAAAGTATTAACAATTTATTGTCAAATGTAAATTGTCTTACTTGCCAGGAGGGCACTAATCAACCACCTGTCGCTTCTTTTACCGCGTCCACTACTCAGGGAGATGCTCCGCTGAAAATCGACCTCGATGCTTCGGCTTCTCAAGATCCCGACGGAACCATACAGTCCTATGCCTGGACCTTCGGCAATGGGCAGAATGCTACTGGTAAGACCACTTCTGTTACCTACGATCAGGCGGGTACCTTCACCATTTCTCTCACCGTAACTGACAATCAGGGAGCTACGCACACTGCTACGCAGCAAATCACTGTGGATCCACCTGCGAATATACCTCCTGTGGCGTCGTTTACTACTTCAGCTACTCAGGGAAATGCTCCGCTGAAAATAGACCTGGACGCTTCGGCTTCTCAAGATCCCGACGGAACCATACAGTCCTATGCCTGGACCTTCG
>CAZZEC010000145.1:0-6881 GCA_964652565.1 uncultured Bacteroidia bacterium | reverse complement strand
CGTAACTGACAATCAGGGAGCTACGCACACTGCTACGCAGCAAATCACTGTGGATACCCCACAAAATGAAGCACCAAATCTAATAAGTAGTTCATTTGAAATCGAAGAACATGCTTCTAGAGGTACATTGGTGGGAATGCTTGAAGCTTCTGATAAAGAATTAGATAATCTAACATATGCTATTACAGATGGGAATAAGCATAAATTATTCAGGATCGATACAAAAACTGGAGCGCTAACAGTCAATAACTCCAATAAACTGGATTATGAAAAGTTAGGCCAGGTTGTCCTTATCGTATCTGTAGCTGATGAAACCAATACGACAGAAGGCAAAATTACCATCAACCTATTAGACATACCTGAAGGTAAGGTATTGAGAAGTATTAATATAAGCTCTAATATCATCAACTATCATATGTCCATCATAGAAAATAGTCCACAAGGGACACTTGTAGGAAGCGTATTGGAAAATGATATAAGTAATAAGGAAATTAGTTTTTCGATTGATGGTGGATATGGTAGAGAAGCATTTGAAATAGATGAACAGACAGGAAGCATATTTATTGTTGACCCACTATATATAGATTATGAATTTAGAAGATCTTATATGCTCCGTGTGCTGATTGTAGAAAAATATGAGCAATTTGATCGTTTGGTTACGAGAAAATTGAATGCCTACATTAGAATAGACATAGAAGACGTATTTGAACTGGATGCGCCAGATAATAGCAATTTAGAATTGGTTCACACTGAAATGGATGAACGTGAAAAACTAAACCTAAAACAATCGCTGGAGCGCGTCAATATTTATCCCAACCCAGCACATTCGTGGATATATTTAGACTGGGATTCTCAGTTTGAAGGAGGTATGCAAATAGAAATCTATGACCTTCAGGGACGTGTGGTAAAAAGTGTGGTGGATTATAAAAATCAAACAAGATTCTCCACAGAGATCTCTTTAGATAGATTTCACTCAGGTATGTATATCCTAAAAGTTAGTGTACTGGATCAAACACATATTAAATGGATCAATGTTGTTCAATGATTCTTATGAGTAAGAACAGAATTTGTTGAATAATTTTTCTAAAAAAGTAGGGTAACTGTAAACCTAATCGTTGTATTGTTGATTAGTACTTAGAACAATTATCTTTCCCGACAACTAGCCGCTTACGTATGTTTGCGGCTTCTTTTTTTAGGTGCCCTAAGGGCAGAACGCGCTGCCACGTGTTCCTACAAAAGTTAATCACGCTGCTACGTGTTCCTACAAAATATATATTTGCTGACACTTGTTACTGAAGAATTAAACATGCAACTGTATGTTCTTACCATGTGATTTGGAAAAACATATTAGGGGTCAAACCTGGCTCTACGTGGTTTGTTTCCATGATATTGAGACCTCCTTGAATTTCCTGCATGGGTATGTACCGCTTTCTTTGGACATTGATCTGGTTATATACATTGTAGAGTGAAAAACCAATTTTTCCTTCCCATTTATCATTTTTTCCCCATCTAAAGCGCTTACTACCTGAAATATCTAATCGATGATAGTTCGAAAACCGTCTTCCATTGTAATTGGGTATATCCAGAAAGTATACCGTTTCAGTGGGAGCCTGGCCCTGTCCATTTGAGGCAGTACCTATAGATTCTACAATGCTTCTCAAATCCACTTCAGAATATGGATTTCCAGTATGGAACGTCCAATTAGCAGAAAGGCTCCAGTCGTTAACAGATAAAAAATGTGTCCATTTTAAGGTATGACGCTGATCATGAGGTGCGGGAAAACGCTGCCCTAAATTAAAACCGGGAAATTGATATTCTACTTTACTCAAGGAATAAGCCAACCAGGTAGTGTAGGGATTCATTTTATACTCCAACCATAAATCCAACCCATTTGCCCAACCGTCTCCAGATACAAATAATAATTGGTCATCATATTCCGTGTATAATCGGTATACATCCAAATCTTCCAGGTCTCTTATTTCCCGATTGTATTCAAAGGAGTTACCAAGTAGTCCACTGAATCTCTTTTGGTACAAATCTCCGGTAAAGGAGAAGTGATCTGAATTGAAATGTACACCAACAGATAGTAGTGTAGTTTTGAGATCAGGTTGGTCAGGATGTGTATTGAGAATCCAGAAATTCTCTCCTACTCTCAATTCATTTTCATAAAACACCTGATGCGCGAATTGTCGATACTGTCCCCAACGGAGTTGAAAAGACCATTTTTTATAGGGAACATAATGTAAAGACAATCTAGGCTCGAGGTAGTTTTTCTCTTTTGAAGCAACACGGGTGTATCTCAATCCAAAATTTAGATGTAGCCTATCCAGTGGCATGAGATGATTCTCAGCATAAAAAGAAGATATAAAACCCTGAAACTCTTCTTCAATAGGTAGCGTTATATGTTCAGCCGTATCAATACCTGCTTCTTCTTTAATAAATATTTCCTGATAGTTGAATGTCGATAATTGTTGAGTCCATTGAGAACCTATGTCCAACCTATACCGGGGATGTATATCCCATGAATGGTTAAATTTAATTGTCAGGTCATTAAAATTATTGTGTTGATGCACCTCTCGGTGATATTTAAACCCGGGCAATTTCTCTACAAATGCAAATGACCAATTTTTAGCATAATCAGAATAAATGATCATTGCTTCAGTTCGATGCTTACTATTCCATTTACGTTTCCATGTTGAATTAATACCCCAATTGGATTGATCTAGAATATCGAAGGCTTCAAGTTCCATATCTTCAGTTTCTGGACGAGGATTGTACTGCAGATATTCGAGCTTATCTTTACCCTGGTAAAAGCTTACCGAGAGTTCATCCAGTTGAGTAGGTTTGAATAACCATTTTGCGGTGATATCCTGATAATAGAATTGAGGATTTAAATTCAATATATCTTCATTCTCCTGATTATTCCGTTCTGCAATTTGTCGACCTGCCTGGAAGGTATAGTTAAACCAATTGTTGAATGTTGTACTTGAAACAATGTCAGAATACGCTCTTCTTCCTGAAACAAATAATGCTGCTTTATCATTGAGATGCGGTAATTCCAACATAGCATAAGAATGCAGAAGATTTGCTCCCACTCCCAGTCTAAATTCATCGATGGAGTCTGGCTCTGATCGAATATCTATCACACTTGAAACTCTCCCTCCCTGACTTGCTCCAAATCCGTTTGCATACACATCCAATGTATGTACTGCGTAAGGATTGAAAGGGGCAAAAAGTCCAAAAAAATGAGATAAATGGTAAATGGGTATATTATCCCATAAAACGAGATTTTGATCGGGTGTTCCTCCCTTTATGTTAATCCCTCCTGTGTTGCTGGAGGAGCCATTAATACCCGGAAGTAACCCCATCATTTGATATATATCTGGCTCTCCCCACCCTGGCAGTGTACGCATCCCCGAGGGCCTAATGGTGGTCTTATCATCGATGGGGTGGAAATCCATGACGGTGATCTGGTCGGTGATGAGAATATTGTCGACAGTAGAGGGATTGGGAACTAAAGAGATGACTAATTTTTCGTTCTGATTGAGTAATTGGATACGTTTTCTAAAATGTGCAATGGGAATTTTTTGTGGCTCATACCCCAAGTGACTGATTACTAAACTATCTTTGGATGAAAATTGGTCAACAAAAGAAATAAGTCCTTGTTCGTCGGCAAGAGTACCTCTCCGAGAATGTGTACCAATCATCGAGGTATAACTTAACGGATATCCGGTTTCTGCATCAATCACACGACATTGAATACGATTAATCGATGACTTCAATGAAGCTAACGGTGATTTGGCAACGAGAATAATGTGTTTTTGCCTAACTATTTCATAATTGAGTGAAGTAGACGAGAATAAGATATGCAGTAATTCATCTGTTGAATTACCTTTATAAGAACCCGTGATGACGACATCTTGTACTTGCCTATCTTCATAAGCAAATTCTAATTCATACGTGTCTGTAAGATGTTTGAGGACTTTAGGGAGCAATTCTTCTTCAAAAGCGACATCGAAAAAATATTCATGCTGCGCAAAAATAAGAGGAACGTTTACGATGAGGCATGCAAACGTAGTACTAAGGTAACGGAAACAAAAAAAAGGCCAAACAGAGGTAAATCTGCTAATCATTCATTCTCTATTTCATAGTTTTGAAAGGTGTATAGTACCATCTTCACGAACTTCATACTTTAATCCCACGGGATCACACACCGACTTTAATGCCTCAGAAAGGTCATCTTTGAAGAAGTAACCTGTATAGGTTCCTATTGTTTCAAGTTCTACATCTGAAACTATTTGTTTTCCGAATTGTCTTTCTAACTCGTCGATGACTTCAACAAAATCAATGCTTTGATAGGTAAACTTACCATTGATCCATCCGGGTGCATTAGTCTCCTTTTCCAATGAAAACACCTTCCACTCATCACTCACCATGACGCCCATTCTGGAAGTAAGTATTTCACTCCTTTCAAGCTCGTGGTTTGCCACTTGTACTTTTCCCGTATAACAGATTGTAGTATGTTGATCTGCCCTTGTATTGATATTAAATGAAGTTCCTAGTACAATTACATCAGCTTTTGATGTTGTTACCGTAAATGTGTTTCCCTCCTTCACTTCAAAATAGGCTTCACCCTCCAGATTCACAGTACGAGATTGATTCCAGGAGTCTGGAACATAAGATATTTGTGATTCTGCATTAATGATCACTATAGAGCTATCCGGGAAGAAAACTCGTTGGTGTTCACCCAAACCAGTAATCACTTCTACAGGTTCAGTCTGATGGATATATATCCATGAAACTATTCCTACTAACAAGCTTGCTGCAATACCTAGACTCCAATAAAATAGACTTCCTAGGTTGGATTTCTTTCTTTTAAGTTGAAGTGATTCAGGTTGGATTAACCGATCTTGTAAGACTTTCCAGGAATTTTCCTCGTCCCAATTGCCAGGATCTAATTGACCTGCTACATCGCGAATTTGCTCCATCTTGCGGAGTTCTTCCGGATCCAATTTGGCGATTTCTTCTTCACTTAATTCACCTGCAAGCCATCTTGCCCAGAACCCATCATCACTATGTATAAATTGATTATCCATGTTTCTGTTTTCCTACTATAATAACGTCTATGTCTTACATAGCCCTACTTAAATATCGGGATTAATTTTTTTCAGCTCAATGAGTGCCTTATGCATTCGCTTTTCTACAGCTTTCACACTAATGGATAGTCTCAGTGCGATTTCCCTGTAAGGCAATTTATCTATTCTATTCATCAAGAATACGACACGACTTTTCTCTGGCAAGCAATTGATGGCATGTTGAAGGTGTTGGTAGAACTCTTCTTCCTCCAACAAATAATGAGGGTGTTCGTGATTAATTTGCTTATGAGGTTTTTGTTGAAATCTTAGCACGACCTGTTGATGTTTGACCTGATCGAGAAAAAGATTGTTGGCTACTGTAAACAGAAAACTTTTTACTTTGCTTTCCGGCACATCTTTACGCTTATCCCATAAGCGTATAAAGGCCTCCTGCATGATATCTTCCGCCTGTTGCAGATCACCACATTTGTAATAAAGGAAATTACGTAATTGTAAACTATATTGGGTAAAGTATTTTCGAAACAGAAGCTCATCACTACTTCTATCTGTTGGTTGGTCTGACATGCGAAACAATCACTTTTGTATACGTCGTATCGAAAATAAAACAATTCAATAAAAACTTTCCCTAAAAATAATTACCCTAAAAATTTGCTTTTGTTATAGTGTTAGCGGTACAAATATAGCTGATAATCTTACTTTATTAAACAAAATGTTAACATGTTCTAAGTCATGGTTGAATGGTTATATTGTTAAATGGTTATATTGATGTATGGCTATATTGTTAAATGGTTAAGTGCTTATATTGTGTTATAGCTGAAAGGTTATATTGGAGTATAGCTATCTTGAGATTTTATAATATTTTTTACTGTTGTCTGTCGTCTGCCGTCCGTGGTCTAGTTTTCGTCTGTGGTCAGATCGTAAGAACCTTATGTGTTCTCAAAGAACGACAATAATATATCGTCGAGTAGTTCGAGGGTGAGGGGTTTGTTTTTATAAGCGTGAATATCCTGATTGACATTGTTTTCGAGGTATTGATCTATGAGGAGGGAGGTTGTCAGCACAATGATCACAGGTTGAACTTGCTTACTGTACTCGAATTGTTTGAACGCATCCATAAATTCAAACCCTGTCATCACGGGCATATTGAGGTCCAGGAAAATCAGGTCTGGGGCTGGATGTTGCTGGGTATCATGCGCTTGATAGCAAACATTCAGGTAGTCCAGGGCTTTTTGGGGATTGTAGAAGAAGAGGATGTGTTCAGCGATATTTGCCTCCTCCAATATGAGTTCATGGAGGACATTGGTAGACTCATCATCATCTATCAGGAGGATACAGTTAAGCTTAAGCGCATCGTTTGACATAAATTTACTCCTGAAAGTCATAGGTTTTCAACTATTTTATGTGTGTAAAACGTAGACAAAGTAGTAATTTCAGGTAATCCATACTAGCGTAGTTACTAAGATAGGACTTGCAAGAAAAGGAAAAGTTCTGTTTCTCGCAGCATAGGTAAAAAAAGGGAGGAGTATTGTTTCATTGTTTCATTGTTTCATTGTTTCATTGTTTCATTGTTTCATTGTTTCATTGGGGAATTTTTGAATGACTACATTGTTACATGGTTATATTGTTGAATTGGGATATAGTGACATTGGGAGTTGGTGATATTGGCGGTATGATGATAATGTTGGCACTGGGAGTTGGTGATATTGGCGGTATGATGATAATGTTGGCATTGGGAGTTGGTGATATTGGCGGTATGATGATAATGTTGGCATTGGGAGTTGGTGA
>CAZZEC010000144.1:9816-15349 GCA_964652565.1 uncultured Bacteroidia bacterium | reverse complement strand
GCAATAGCTACTCCCATATACAGATAAAAGGGGGAATAAACATCTGGAATAAAAAGGTGTAACAGGAGACTCAACAGGCAACTCCACACACCTAAACCTATTAAAATAAGTTTTTGCCTGAACTTACTGGAGGACTGATGAGACAGAATTTGTCTCAATGCTTTATGTAGCGTTATCTTCACCGCAATTCTTCTAGCAACAATTTGGCAATGTCAGATTATGCAAAAAATTATATTCATACCCTCAAAAATACATATAAATTGGAATATGCTCACTATTATAACAAGTTTTGTTAGATTTTAAGCAAAATCTAGTTCTTTTTTAAGAAATTGACCAGTAAATGACTGTTCAAAAGAAGCAATATTTTCTGGAGTACCTTCTGCTACGATCATACCTCCTCCATTTCCTCCTTCAGGACCCAGATCGATAATGTAATCTGCTACCTTAATGACATCGAGATTGTGTTCAATGACCAATACGGTATTTCCCCTTTCCACCAACTTTTGTAGAATTTTCAACAGCATATCAATATCCTGGAAATGAAGTCCAGTCGTGGGCTCATCTAAAATATATAGCGTATTTCCAGTGTCTTTGCGAGACAACTCTGTGGCAATTTTGACCCTTTGAGCTTCGCCACCAGATAGAGTCGTAGCAGGCTGTCCGAGTGTTATATATCCCAATCCCACATCGTATAATGTCTTTATTTTTCTCTTTATTCTGGGGAGTGCATCAAAAAACTCCAGTGCCTCTTCAATGGTCATATTCAGGACGTCACTAATGGATTTGCCTTTGTACCTAATCTCCAGTGTTTCCCTATTATATCTTTTTCCCTGACACTTTTCACATTCTACGTATACATCCGGAAGGAAATTCATTTCGATTGTACTAACGCCTGCGCCTTGACATTCTTCACAACGCCCACCTTTTACATTGAAAGAGAATCGACCTATTTTATATCCTCGGATTTGAGATTCAGGAAGTTGCGCAAATAACTCGCGGATGTAAGTAAACAATCCCGTATAGGTGGCTGGATTACTTCTCGGTGTTCTCCCAATGGGGGACTGATCAATTTGAACTACTTTATTGAGTAAATCCAGCCCTTCAATAGAATCATATTCCAAGGGTTTCTGTTTAGATTTATATAGATGTTGACTGATAATGGGATAAAGTGTTTCATTAATCAAGGTTGATTTACCACTCCCTGAAACACCTGTAACACAAATAAAGAGGCCAAGGGGCAAGGTAAGATCTACATGTTTGAGATTATTGCCGGATGCACCCTTGAGGATCAATTGTAGATCTTTAGGTTTTCTACGTTCAATGGGAATGGGGATACTTCTTTCACCTGATAAATACGTTGCTGTGGGGCTATCAGACTGTAAAATTTCATTTGGAGAGCCTTTGGCTACAATATAACCTCCATACTTACCTGCACCCGGTCCAAAATCGAGGATGTAGTCAGACGCTAACATGGTATCTTTATCGTGCTCGACTACGATGACTGAGTTCCCTAAATCACGGAGTTGTTTGAGGGATTGAATGAGCTTTTCATTATCCCTTTGATGTAGTCCAATGCTGGGTTCGTCCAATATATAAAGCACGTTTACCAGTTGCGAACCAATTTGCGTAGCAAGCCGGATTCTCTGTGCTTCCCCTCCTGAAAGTGTTTTAGCGGGTCTATCGAGATTGAGATAGGTAAGACCTACCTGATAGAGAAAGCCTATTCTCTTTTTGAGTTCTTTGAGTACCTCTGTAGCAATTTTAGTTTGTCGATCATTTAGGTGTTGATCCAGATTGTTGATCCATTCATGAAGGATGTGTATATCCATCGTAGCCACCTCAAAGATATTTTTTCCAGCAATGTGAAAGTGTAGACTTTCTTTTTTAAGTCTTGAGCCTTCACACGTAGGGCAGGTAGTAATTTTCATGAATTTCTCTGCCCAGGTTTTTATTTTCTCAGAAGAGGAATTGTGGTATTGGTCTGAAACGAAATTTTTAATCCCATTAAAAGAGTTCCCTACACCTTTTACTTTCTCGGAGGATTTGCCTTCCATGATAAGTAATTTAGCATCTTCAGGAATGGTATTTACCGGGTCGGTAAGCGCAAATCCGTAAGCATTTGCTATTTTACGCAATTGGCGGAAAATCCAAATATCCCTAAATTCACCAATAGGCTCGATAGCTCCTCTGCTAATCGATAGTTCAGGATCTGGAATAAGGGATGATTCATCTACTTCGAAGATCTGTCCCAACCCATTGCAGGTAGGGCATGCACCATAAGGAGAGTTAAAGGAAAACGTATTGGGAGAGGGGATATCATAACTGATCCCGGTTTCGGGGTCCATCAGATTGCGACTATACCAATGAGATTCCGATGTTTCGTGATCGATAAGCAAGACAGTACCGTCGCCAGTTTTCATGGCTTGTTGAACGCTTTCGAGTAATCTCTGTGAAGATTTTTCACCGTTGTTTGTGTGGTCAGGTATTTTGATTCTATCTATAACCAGGTCAATGTCATGTATTTTGTATCTGTCAAGTTTCATATCCTTGACGATGTCGATGATCTCACCATCTACTCTCACTTTATTGTACCCTTGTTTAGCCAGTGTTTGGAAAAGTTCCCGATAGTGGCCTTTTCTTGAGCGTATCAAAGGCGCGAGAAGAATCATTTTTTTTCCAGGAAATTTTTCTGTAATCGTATTGACGACTTGTTCATCGGTCAGACGTATCATCTTTTTTCCCGTTGCATAGCTGATGGCATCAGCTGCTCTGGCATAGAATAATCTGAACAAGTCATAGATCTCAGTTACCGTACCTACCGTAGATCGGGGATTTCTGGAGGTAGTTTTTTGTTCAATGGCAATTACAGGGCTCAACCCTTCAATTTTATCTACATCAGGGCTTTTGAGGTTTCCCAGGAATTGACGAGCATATGCAGAAAAGCTTTCCAAATATCTTCGCTGGCCTTCGGCATACAAGGTGTCGAAGGCCAGCGAACTTTTGCCCGAACCGCTTACACCAGTTATCACCACCAGTTGATTTCTGGGTATTTCAAGGTCAAGGTTTTTTAGATTGTGTTCTCTCGCACCAAATATGATTATTTTGCCCTTGGTCTGTTCCTTCATTCCTTCTTTCAATAATCAATAACCGTGTGATAGCTTACAGGCCTGTGTACAATATTTTATGCCCGCTTGCCAAAACTCCACGGTCTAGTGCCATCAATCTTCGCATAGCATCTGTTACGAGTTCATCGGCAGTGTATTCTTCCCGTAGAGGTATGCGAATATGATAAGTTTTACCGGGTTTTGCAATCAGTTTGTCACTTACCAGCCAGGGATTAAGCACTTTTATATCAGTATAAGTTGATTGCTGATTCATCGCGAATTCGAACAGATCATTGATATGTTCCTTCACCGTAATAACTTTACAGGGAATAGGGGAATAGCTGTTTGCTAATCTAGGAGGTATACCATACTTTTCTGGGTATTCAAGCAAGTGTTTGAAGCTTACGACTCGATAAATATAATTTTTAGCTTCTTCTGTAAGATTCAACTCAAATAAATTTCTGGTTCCCTGCGCTTTGCTTTTTCTAAGCAAACCAGTGATTCCCATGTTATAGGAAGTAGCGACTAAGGTCCAGTCTCTGAAAGTTCGATAGGATTGTTTGAAATACTTGGTAGCTGCATAGGTAGACTTTTCAGGGTGAACACGTTCATCTACCGTTTCAGATACCTCTAGCCCAAAATCAGTAGCTGTTTCGGGCATAAATTGCCAAAAGCCTACGGCACCTTTATACGATACTGCGTTAGAAAGACCACTTTCAGCTAAAGCCAGATAGAAAAAATCATCTGGAATACCTGACTGCCGCATGATATTGACGAATGTTTTTCTATATCTTGCGGCCCGTCGAATCAGCTCGCGAGATTCCTGTTGATATCGCAGCCTTTTAGCGAGTTCTGCTTTGAGTCTAGCTCTTACCTCAGGATGTTCTACAGGCACCCTAATACCACAAAACTCAAATTGATAGCCACTCATCATCAAGTTTTCTGCTACATTGTAAACAGAAGAACGTGCTGAAACCACATTCAATGATGGGAAAAAGATGAAGGCAATAAGCGCAAAATGCACAAATCGGATCATAGTTGTTAACTATTTTAATAATAAAAAAGAATGTATTATTGCGAATAGTAAAAGAAACCCCAATAAGTAAAATATTATTTTGTTAAACTTTCCAATATCATTAAGTACGAATTATTTTATAAACGAACCGTCGATATAACGAACCATTAGCGATAATTGTGCCATAGTGAAAGAATTGATAGAGAAAAGAATTAATTTTTAGATGAATAGGGAAAAATGAACAGTAAAGTGTGTTTTATGAGGCAAGTTGTTATAATGTTTGATGTAAGGATTTTATCGATTATATTATTTTGATACATAATACTTTCAACAAGTCCAAAGTAAAAGTTTATATTGAGAGTTGTTACGCAAAAAAGAATTAAAAGTTGGGTGAAATGGGTCGATTTCTATAAAAGTCAGTGATTTGAGTTACTACTTCATCTGCGGTGTCGACCAATTTGAACAGGTCCAGATCTTTTTCAGAGATATTATGCGCTTGATATAGTACTGTTTCTTTTATCCAGTCAATCAATCCTTTCCAAAAGGTGGACCCTACCAGAATAATAGGAAAGCGGTCGATTTTAAACGTTTGTATAAGCGTAAGGGATTCAAATAATTCATCCAATGTTCCAAATCCACCTGGGAGTACCACAAATCCCTGTGCGTATTTGACAAACATGACTTTTCTCACAAAAAAGTAGTTAAAGTTAATGTCCTTATCTCTGTCAATAAAGGGATTGGAATGTTGTTCAAAAGGCAGATCAATGTTGAGACCTACAGAAGTTCCTCCTACTTGACTAGCACCCTTATTAGCGGCTTCCATAATTCCAGGTCCTCCACCTGTTATGACACCAAATCCCGATTGTGTGAGTTTTTCAGCTATCTCTACTCCTAGTTCATAATATGGACTGCCAGGTTTAGATCTTGCTGAGCCAAAGATAGAAACACAGGGACCAATTTCTGCCAATGCCTCAAAGCCTTCTACAAATTCAGCCATGATTTTGAAAACGACCCAGGAATCTCGGCCACTTCTTTTTTTCATTTCTTCTCTACGTTCGGCAAAGTATGAGTTCATAGTATTATCCCTCATAAGGGTCTCGATTGATTTAGGGCGGCAAATCTAGTAAAAAAATAATGAAATACTAGTGTCAATCGATTGAAGGCAGGGCAAATGCACTAAAATCATTAATAGCTACTAATTAGTACTACTTTTACACGTTAAGTTTACAACTCTTTGATGACTCCCAATGGATGCTTTTTATACATGATATAGTTTCGATAAATGAGTTTTCAACATCGCTGTATGGGGTTCAAGTTGTAAAGTAGTATTAGAAACTTACATTTATCCAATGTATAAAGACTTTAACTGAAACCAATTGATAATGAATCTTTCGTAAAATTTGGTGCGTTCGCC
>CAZZEC010000144.1:0-9716 GCA_964652565.1 uncultured Bacteroidia bacterium | reverse complement strand
GGTGCGTTCGCCATGGTTTTCACACTGTCCGTGATTTATTTTTGCCTATACTTGCAATGTCAATTATGCCTAATATTGAATGGTGGATAAGAAGATTATCATATTTATCAGCATTTTTTTATTAACAGGGAGTATATCTGCGCAAATAGGGGGAAGATATGCATTTGATTTTTTAAATCTTTCTCCCTCTCCCAGGATTACTTCTCTGGGAGGTGTAAATGTCAGCACGTTTGATGATGACCTGAACATGGGGTACCAAAACCCAGCTTTGCTGAATGACTCCATGCATCATCATATGACGCTGAATTACACGAATTATTTAGCAGATATCAACTATGGATATGTGGGATACGGTAAATCATGGGAAGGGATTGGCGATTTTCATATGGGAGTACAATATGTAGGATATGGGGCAATGAAGGAAACAGATGCATTTGGAAATATATTAGGAGAATATACTGCGGGAGAATGGGCAGCGATTGTAGGTGGTGCGAGGGAACTGGGATCTTTTAGATACGGTGCACAATTGAAGGTACTGTATTCCCAACTTGCGGACAATTATACTTCCTGGGGATTAGCAACAGATGTTGGAGCCGCTTATCTACACCCTGAAGGGTACTTCTCTGCTGGTGTAGTCATAAAAAATGCCGGAGTACAGCTCACTACGTATGTGGATGATGCAGCGCAGGAGCCGCTTCCCCTACAGGTAATCGTAGGTATATCGAATCGATTGAAATATATGCCCTTGAGGTTTTCCATCACAGCCATACATTTAGAGCATCCTACATTAGCCAGAATCGATCCCAATGCACCTACTGAATTTGATTTAAATGGCGATCCCATTGATCAGTCTCCCACAGTTACGGATAAAATATTTAGGCACGTAGTAATCGGAGGAGAATTCTTGCTGGGAAAAGCTTTACGCTTACGTGCAGGATATAACCATATGCGCAGGCAGGAGTTACGTTCTGAAAACAGAGGAGGTCTTACAGGTTTTTCCTTTGGAGTTGGAATACATGTTACCCGGCTGCAATTTAATTATGGATATGCGAGTTACGGTGTAAACAGCTTATTTAATGCACATCAATTTGGGGTTAATGTAAACTTAAATCCCTTAAAGAAGGTGTCCAGGAGAGAAAATGTTTTAGATAGTAAGGAAAACACGTGAAGTGAATCATAAGAATTGACTCGAAGGTGTTACATTGGCATTTTATTTGGTTTATGTTTAGAAAACTTGTTAAAAAAAGTTGATCCATCCCATGCAATTAACATATTTGCACAATTATATTTATCTCTTTCTTATTCTTTTTGCATCAAATATAGGACATATATATGCTCAAGCACCTAGTGCAGCTTTTGATGCGGATGAAAAGACAGGTTGTGAAGGACAAAGTTTATTTGTTCAGTTTGAAGATTTATCCACGGGTAATCCTACTTCCTGGCTATGGGATTTTGGGGATGGTACGACTTCCACACAGCAAAACCCTGCGAAAAGGTACTCTGAAGAAGGATCGTATACAGTAACATTAAGAGTTACAAATAGCGACGGATCTAATCAGATAAGGGTAGAGGATTTTATTGTAATCAATCCTCTACCACAAGTTGATTTTATACAGGATGCCACCGAAGGATGTCCCCCGCTTGAAGTAGATTTTTCGTTTAGAAACCTGAATGTGGCTCCTATTGTGGACTATCAATGGACTTTTACGAATGGTGCTTTTGATACAGTTGCCAATCCTACGATTGTATTTGATGAAGGGGCAAATATAGGATTAATACTGACTGTGGAAGACAACAATGGATGTATAAATACGCAAACATTCGATAATGTAGTAGATGTATTTGACGCAGGTCCTGATCCAAGCTTCACGGCAGATCAAACAGGTGCCTGCCAGGCTCCCTTAACAGTTGAGTTCAATAATACGACAGAAAGCAACGGACAAGATATTACCTACTTATGGCAATTTCCCGGTGGTACTCCCAATTCTCACAGCGGACCTAATCCCCCTCAAGTTACGTATGATGTAACAGGGTCTTATGATGTTACGCTGATTTCTACTACTGCAAATGGATGTCGAAAAGATACAACAGTAGGAAGTTTTATAGGAGTAGGAGATGTAACGGCAGATTTTAATTTGTCGTCTTTCACGGTATGTGTAGGTGACTCAGTAAATTTTGAAAATACTTCTAGTGGTGGATTGAATGAAGTAAGCTGGAATTTTGGAGACGGGAATACGAGTAATGCCGTTTCTCCTACCCATATGTATGATGCCGAAGGTACCTATACCGTTACCTTAAATGCAAGCAATCCCGATGGATGTTCTGATGATGTACAACGTGAGGTAACAGTCATTGCTGGACCTGAACCTGATTTTGTAGTAGATACACCTGCAGTGTGTGAGGCTCCGGTGACGATTAATTTCACCAACCAATCTATAAATGCCAACCAGTTTACCTGGGATTTTGGAGATGGAAATACGAGTAACGAAGCAAACCCAAGCCATGAATATGCATCAGTAGGTAGGTTTGATATTACATTAACAGCAACAAATGGTAGTGGTTGTTCTGCTACCATTTCTCGAAGAACTGTGATAGAGACTGGAGCACCAGAGGCAAATTTTCTTGCAGATGAACAGGATGGTTGTGCACCTCATACCACTACTTTTCAGGATATCAGCACTTCTATAACTAGTGAGATTGTAGCTTGGAATTGGTCATTTGATGGTGCAGGGGCATCGCCTGCTACATCACAGGATACCTTTCCGGAGATTACGTTCACGCAGGAGGGAATATATTCGGTTCAATTGATCGTTACGGATAATAACGGATGTACTGATACAGTAAGAAGAGAGGCTGTTGGAAGAATTGGTACTCCTCCAGTAGAGTTTGATTTCGAAGTGAATGACACCTCTGTTTGTGTCAATGAATCGATACAGTTCACCAGCCTTTTTGACGAAAATGCTGATACGACGAACTACAGATATTATTGGGATTTTGAATATGAAGAGGGGAGTTTTGAGCGTATGTCAACGGATAGAAATCCGGGTCATACATACAGTGATCCCGATACCTTTAATGTAGCATTTATTATAGATAACCAGGGATGTGCACCAGATACAGTGGTAAAGCAACGCTATATTGTCGTTTCTCCTCCCAAAGCACAATTCCAGGCAGACAGAGACCTGGTTTGTGAGTTACCCGGTCAGGTAAATCTTCAGAATCAATCAGAAGGCCCCCCTGATCTCTACGAATGGAAGCTCGACGATGTGTTGATCGGTACAGATAGTGTTCCTCCTGTAGTAACAATCAATGATAGAGGTACGCATGAAATAAAACTAGTAGTAAGAGATACTGCTTCCGGATGTGCTGACTCAGTTTTCATACCCGTAAATGCAGGGTTGGTTGAGGCTGCCTTTAATACTCCTGATCGGGGAGGATGTAAACCATACACTGCCAATTTCGAAAACCTATCTGAAAATACGGTTGCGTATTTTTGGGATTTCAATGCGGGTCGCAATTCTACTTCTTCTGAACAAAATCCTTCGTTTACATTCGAGGAAAATGGTTTATATGATATTAAACTCGTTGCTACAGATGAATTTGGGTGTTCTGATTCTGTCACACAACAGGAATATATCAGGGTATTGGGGCCCAATATCAATATAACAGCTACTCCTACAGCGGGGTGTCCTCCCTTAGATGTAGTCTTTGAAGATAGTACATTTGGTTTAGGGTATAATCCTGCTGATCCCAATGTAAGATGGCAATGGAATTTTGGAGATCCAGGAAGTGGTGCAGCTAATACATCTACGCTACAAAATCCCATCCACAGATTTCAGGATGTGGGCAATTATGATATTTTCCTGCAGGTAACAGATAACCAGGGCTGTACTGATTCAGCGACATTTGAGAACTTTATTCAGGTTACAGATCCTATTGTGGAATTCAGTGCAAGTGATACATCTACCTGTGCCGGAAATGTGATTGATTTCACAAGTGAATCAGTGGGTGTTGGGTTGAGATATACCTGGGACTTTGGAGATAGTACATCAAGTAAACAGGAAAACCCCACTCACGCGTATAAAGAGGTAGGATTATATCCTGTAACGTTATCTGTCATTGATCAAAATGGATGTTCAGATACGCTTACCAAAACTGATTATATATTTATAGAAACGATTGAAGCTAATTTTGTGGGGAGGAATACGCTGGATAATAATCCTCCATCTGAAGACCCTATCGTTGTTGATTGTCCTACGCTAAATGTAGAGTTTTTTGATCGGTCGACAGGAAATAATATAACGGGATATGACTGGGACTTTGGCGACGGTATAGGTATCAGTCCTTTGGCAAATCCCAGGTATGCATATACCAATTCAGGAATATATGATGTATCGCTAACTGTGGAACACGAAGATGGATGTATTGATAGGGTAGTCAGGCAGGAATATATACAAATCGATGGACCGTCTGGAGATTTCACAATCGATAGTGAAGGGGAGTGTTTGGGAGATACTTTTACACTTGAGATTATTTCTCTAAATGCCGTCGAGATATTTGTCGACCCAGGAGATGGTTCATTGATACCAAGAAGTCTGGGCAATGTAGTTCCCAATATTCCAGATACTACAGTTGTTAAATTTGCCTATCAAACACCTGGAGAATATGAAGTAGCAGTATCTTTGTTTGATGAAAATGCCTGTGAAAATACGATCAGCTCAGATACGCTTAGGATTTTTAATTTTCCAGTGGCTGATTTTGCATCTGACTCGGTAGGGTGTGCTCCTTATACCGGCACTTTTGTTGATCTTACACAGGTACAGGATACAAACTTCGTCCCTATTACAAATTGGGATTGGGATTTTGGAGGTGTTGATAGTTCCAGTTTACAAATACCTACTGCCACATTTAGAGATGTTGCGGATTACCCCATTACGCTTACCGTTACTGACGCAAATGGATGTACTGATGATACAACTAAGCTTTTGAGAGTTGTTCAGCCTATCCAGGCCGCTTTCGTAGCATCTGATACATTTACTTGTGCACCAGTAGCCATACAATTTACTGATACAAGCTTTAATGGAATACCCTCATTTTGGGAATGGGACTTCGGTGATGGAAGTGCAATAGATACAACGCAAAATCCTGTACATCAATATACACAAAATGGATTATTAGACATCACGCTTGTGGTGGGTGATGATCTTGGATGTTCAGATACTTTGACAAGAAGAGAATATATTGTTCTAAGAGGTCCCGATGCGCAGGTAAGTTTAAGTAGAGACTTTGGTTGCGCGCCTGCTGACTTGTCATTCTATGGTGCAGAGTCAACATCTGATACAATACTTACCAGCTATAGTTGGTGTATTACAACACTTAGTAATGGATTTACCAGATGTATACCTGGTCCTACAGGCTCTGACAGCATCAATCTTGAGTTTCCGCTTGCTGGTGATTATGAAGTTGAGCTCGTAGTTACAGATATTCTGGGATGTCAGGATACTTCTGAGGCAGCATCATTTACCATTGATGACAGAGCATTGCCTGCCCCTATCGAACTCCGGAGTGTAAGTGTATTGAGTGATAACAGTACAGTAGTGAGCTTTAATCCTTATCCTGGAAATGACTTTATTGACTATGCGGTATACCGTTTTGATGGAAATACTCCCATATTTCTCGATAATATCAATGATCGGTTGAATACAACGTTTTTAGATACTTTTCCAGGGGTTGATGCAACTGAAAATATATATTGCTATAAGGTGTTGGCTCAGAATATTTGTGAGGAATATTCATCACTGGACGACACTGAAGAACATTGTACGGTAGAATTGGCTACCAATCCCGGCACAGATCAGATCACATTATCCTGGAATCCATATGTAGGTTGGGATGTAGGCACATACAGGATATATAGAGCAAACAATTACGAATTGACTTCACTCACACTGATTGGAGAAGTGCCAGGAGATCAACTATTTTTTGTTGATACTGCAACATTCTGTACAGATTCCATCTCTTATAGGATAGCAGCAGTAGATTTATCACCAAATAACGAACAGTCATTCAGTGATATTAGCGCAGATGCACCTGAGCACTTCCCTCCTACAGAGGGCTTTGATGTAGGTAATGCCACTGTCATAAATAATGAGGATGTAGAAGTTACCTGGCCGCTCTATACGGGTTATAAACCTGCTGCATACTTACTGGAAAGATCGGTGAATGGCCGAACATGGGATTCTTTATTAGTAACAACTCCTGATGTGCAGTCATTTGTCGATTCAACTGTCGACGTAGATGATCTTTCTTATTCTTACAGAATATCTGTCTTAGATAGTTGTGGGGATAGAACTCCTATGGGGCTTATAGGAAAAACAATCCTTTTGGATATTAATTTTGCCTTGAATAGCAGTGATCCAGTACTCAATTGGTCATTGTATGAAGAATGGCCGCAAGGGGTATCGAGTTATGAGTTAGAAATATTTAATGATCAGACGGGTCAATTTGAGTTAGTGGACGTATTAGCACCTGGTCTAACCACGTATACTGATCGTAGATCAGATCTCAATCAAGCGACATACTGCTATCGAATCAGGGCTGTTGAAGCTGGAGGATTAGGTTCAGAATCTAATTCAAATGAGGCATGTATTAATTTTGATCCACAAGTATATGCTCCATCTGCTTTTTCTCCTAATGATGATGGAAGGAATGACAGGTTTTTGATCACTGTTCCTAATCTAAGAAATGCAGAGCTGAAAGTGTATAATCGGTGGGGCGAATTATTGTACAGGACGTTGAATCTTGATCAAGGCTGGGATGGAACGTACAATGGACAGACTGCCCAGGAAGGAGTATATGTATACCTTATTACAGGTACTGGAGTGGATGGAATTGAGTTTAGCAGGTCTGGAACTATCACGTTAATTCGATAGATGGAGCAAAACCCAGCCAAGTTTTGTTCGTAAAAGTTTTGGTGTGGTTAAAATTATTTTTCTATTTTTGCATCCAAATTATACGGTGGCTATAGCTCAGTTGGTTAGAGCACCAGATTGTGGTTCTGGGGGCCGTGGGTTCAAGTCCCATTAGCCACCCTTTGATAGGGGAAGTCAGGATTATTGGCTTCCTTTTTTTAGTGAAAATCCGAAGAAATATTATATTCATTCATCAGTTTATAAAAAAACAATCCAGGAAACCCGTGTAATCCATGGTTCAGAAAGAAGATATTCCCTACTTAATACAGTTGATAGATGATGATTCGGAAGAAGTACGTGAGCATGTACATGAAGAATTGGTAAAGTTAGGGAGACTAGGCGAACAATGGGTAAAGCCTTATTGGAGAGAATTAACGGGAAAGAAGCAACAGATTTTACAAGAACTATTTAAGGAATCGAGATGGGATGTTTTCTTTCAGGGCTGGGGAGATTGGATGATTATCGATGATGATCGATTGGCACTGGAGATGGCACTTGCTGAACTGGCGTTCCTCGATATGGGGGTTTATTCACCTCCTTTAGAAGATCTACTGGACCAACTTTATGAACAAATGGTTACCAGTGAATGTGAATTGAGTATCGATGGACTTATGAATTTTTTATTTGTTGAAGAGAAATATAAATCTCCGGGGAATGATTATTACAATCCTCTAAATAGTAACATGGTATATGTAATTCAACATAAAAAAGGATTACAAATAAGTCTTTCGTGTTTAGCCGTAATGTTGGCAAGAAGACTTAATTTGCCATTATACGGTCTAAATGTGCCAGGACATTTTATGATGCTCGCTGAAAGTCAACGTGAAGTTGCGATTATTGATCCTTACCGAAAGGGAAAAGTTATTGCTCGAATTTCTAAATTGATGCAACCCCGCGATATCCGTAGAGCTAATACCCCTGAAGTAGTAACCAGAATACTCAGGAATATCATTAATGCTTATCAAAAGCAAAAAGATGAATTTCAAGCAAAAAGATATTCTGAACTCCTTCAATCTTTGGTAGACAGGAATTAGGTGAATCAATAAGTGCGGAATTAATTACACACTTATTGAGAACGAAATAAACTGCAATAATAATTTAGTCTATATATCCACTTAATATCTCAAAAACGAATAATCTTTAGGGTATCCATTTTGAACCTTTCACATATGAATTGATTAATCTTTTGTTCGTGTGCTCGCATAGTTCGAGACCCGGTGGAGGGTTTCCAGCGCACGAGCAGCATAGGAAGCGTATCCTGTCTGGATGAAAAATCTGTTTCGATGGCTCTAGCCATTGCTAATCGATCAATATCGGGATATAGAATCCGCAGTTCGCGAGTCATGGAAGAGAAAGGGATCGTATCAGATTGATACACCGTAATGGTTGCATTAAGAGAATCGATCATTTGCTGTTGCTTATCGATACTTTCTTCCTGAAATTCCAGCGCCTCCAATACTTCTAACTTTACTCGGTCTCTGACGGCATCTTCTTCAAGCGGAGGCATATTTTGTGTAAGTTTTATGTTGCTTTCTGGAATATTGAATTCTTTAAGCCTTTCATTGAGAATTTCTAGTTCTGTATCATCAATGTACATACCCGTCATATATAATTTCAAGGTACAAATACTATCCCCCCTAATGAATTCATGATTCAGTGCATTATGCATATCTGAATTTACGTATTCACTGATGAAGCGATTAATATTCCGTTCTATACGTACTTTATTTATAATTTCAGCCATGAAATAGATACTAGGTAGAGCGGTGATCAATACGAATGTCGTCATCCAACGACTTACTCTTCTACGGGACGAATCATCAACAAAATCTATATAAGGAAATTTGAGTAGTCGTACGATAAGATATGTAGAGAAAGCTATGAACAAGGAGTTGATGAAAAATAGGTAAAAAGCGCCTCCAAAGATTTCCCACCTCATTCTTGCAAGACCATAACCTGCAGTACATAAAGGTGGCATCAATGCTGTAGCTATAGCCACACCCGGTATGGCATTGGTTTTTTCTTTTCGTGAAATTGCAACGATCCCTGCTACTCCCCCAAAGAAGGCAACTCCTACGTCTAAGATCGTCGGATGTGTGCGAGCATCCATTTCTGCTGTGAACTCACCCAGAGGGGTTATTAGAAAATACAGTGTACTCATGAGTAAGCTTGCAGCTACGGCAATAGAGTAATTTTCTATAGACTTGATGAGTGAGTCTCTATCATTGATACCTAATGAAAGGCCAATTCCCAAAATAGGAGACATAAGGGGAGAGATTAACATGGCCCCAATAATTACGGCAGGAGAATTAGTATCCAACCCAATAGAGGCTAATATCGCCCCACAAGCAAGAATCCATATATTGTATCCCTTAATATCGATGCCCTTGCGAATGCTATCAATAGTGCCTTTGATATCTGTACCAGACTGAATATTGACAGCCTTGCGTAGGATAGTTGTCAGATGATCCCACATCATATTGGTTTTTATCGAAAGTTACGATTTATCTGAGAAAATATGTTACAAGATCTGGGTGTAGAGCAGTAATTGATCTTATAAACAGGAAAGACAGTAGTACAAACGCACTAAAGTCATTAGTAGCTAATAATCAGTAGTTTAAGTTGGTTCAATATAAATATTATCATCATCATCGACTAACAATGAATTATTTATACAATTGGTGCGTTTACCTTGGAAAGACATCCCTAACAAGTTTTTTCACGTATATTTGTGATAAATAATCC
>CAZZEC010000143.1:0-15583 GCA_964652565.1 uncultured Bacteroidia bacterium | reverse complement strand
ATTACAATCAAAGTATTTATATATTGGATAAATGTAAGCTTCTGATTAGTAGCTGCTGATGATTTTAGTGCGTTTGTTCTGTATGGGATGATCCTGGCATATACGAAAACAGATTAGTGTTTGATTACTCTTTCATTTTCGCTTTTTGGCACATTGTGCTCATCTAAGATTCTATTGAACTCATCCACACTTTCTGCTTTTTTTAATTTCTCGACTATTTTGCTAATTCTTATGCTGTCTCTATATGCTTGTAATCTTGATTTTTCAGCCGAATCAGCGATATGCTTAAGCAATTCTTCAAATTCGACTATATCCAATTTCAATAGTTCTTCACCGTCAGTTATTTCGTAGTCTTCAAAACTATAACCATATTTATATAATATTTCCTCTACTTGAGTAATTTTCTCTGCAACAGAAATATTTTCAGGATATTTATTTTCACTACAACTATATAAAATTGTAATTAAAATTCCTGTTATTATATAATTAGTCATTTCCTTCATTTGTGTTAAATTTTATATATTTTAAATAAAATTACCAACTTCCACAACACATCCCGTCTCCTGTTACATCCATAAAAGCCTCATATGTATTAGCGGTAAGATTTATACCATAAGTACCAACATGAATAGTAGCTTTAACATTTCCATAAGCGTAAACGGTTTCAATTCTTCCATAGCTTCTAAATTCAACTACTGAAATCGATGAAGGTTGTTCTGTGATCTGCGATACTGTAGAACAACCAAATATTCCTGTTCGAATGAGTGACATTCCAGAGTTTGTGCTACAAAATCCTCCTCCTCCATACAGCTCAAGAAAAGCCATTATGCTACAATTTGGAAAAACTGAACCAACAACTCTTTGTGAGCTACATCCATTTGATATGGAATAAGAGGAACAAATTAATAAGGCAACTAACACCATCTTTGATAATAAGTGCTTCATGATAATTAAAATAAAACCTAAATAAAAATATATTAATTTCGTAAATTTATGAGTGTCAAAACGATTCTATTACAGCATATTATAATAAATAATACACTTATTAACTTATATATTTCGATATTATTTACTATTTATTAAAAATAATGTGTCAAATATAACACTATGTAATCGGCTCTTCAATCGATTGAACTTTTTTAACATAAATTTAAAATTCGAAATACATGATTTATTTTAAAGTAAATTACAATTATAAAATGTATTAGTTACTTAAAATGTATATGCATAAAAATAACTTCATGAAGCCAAAATACTACGATAAGAAGGCCAGGCTAGATACACGCTAGGATATTAAGGGGATACATGAATCCTGAAAGTTAGAAAGATAAATTAGTCTCAAACTTGAACTGCGATTTTATTATTCATATGTATGTCCTTTTGATTTGACTATTTATTCTCAATAGGCTATAGTATTTTTTAACATTAAGTCACATGTTTCATGTAATAAATGCCTAAGGTTTTAATAAAATAGAACGAGTTAATGTATTTTTGTATAAAAATTAGCTCAATTTCCTATTGAAGAAAAAAAAATAATGAGGCTATTTCAACATATGAAATAGCCTCATTAAGAGAAAAAACCTTATTCAGAGTATACTAATAATTAGGATTCTGTTCTAACACGCCATCACTTAGGTCAATCTCACGCTGTGGGATCGCAAAGTAATAGTGCTTAGGACGCTGGAAGTTACGAGGAGGCTTGAACTGACCGCGATCAATTTGATAGTGATCGACAATATCAATAATACCTGCCTTGTCCCAACGCATAAGATCCTGGTGTCTGTTATTCTCACCAGCTAATTCCACGCGACGCTCGTGAATTAAGTCTTCCATCGTTGCTCCACTAATGGGATCAAGTCCAGCACGAGCACGAACAGCATTAATTTCAGCATCTCCACTTTGTCCAGAACGGATCTTTGCTTCGGCTACCAATAGATAGACATCAGCAGAACGCATGATCGATACATTGTGTCCTGCGTCTAGTCCTCCTGAAGGTCTCCAGGAAGCAAATTTGCGGAAGTGATAACCTGTCAAGGAAAGCCCTTCTTCGTATACAGTTGGTCCTCTATCACCTCCAAGATCTACTGTGTCTCCAATTTGGAACACTGAATAATCCAGCCTTGGGTCACCTTCTTCAAATTCATCAATTAAATCCTGAATAGGCTCGTGAAAATCCCATCCTCCCCATGGACGAGGAGTCGTGTAAATACGATAAGCGGTATTATTCCATCCGTCAAGTGCTTGAACTGCAAACAACATTTCAGGGTTATTCTCAGTCTCAATTAAAAAGTTAGCCTGGAAATTATCAGCTAAAGGATAGGGACCATTGATAACGTTGTTTCCAGCATTAATCGCATCGTCGAAACGCTCCCAGTAGACATATAATTTTGTTAAAAATCCATATGCTGTACCACTACTAGGTCTTCCAACATCTGCACCACTATAGCTCTGAGGTAATAAAGACGCAGCTTGCTGCCAATCTGCTTCAATAGCTGCACGCATTTCCTCAATAGAAGCTTTGGGCTTATTAAAGTTACCTTCCTGAACATCTGCTTCTGTGATCAAAGGTACTTCGCCATAGATGACGTGAAGTCTCCAATTAGCAAAGCCTCTCATAAAATATGCTTCTCCCAATACGCGATTCTTCAAAGTCTGATCCATATCAATGTCAGGAACATTGATCAATACTGCATTGGCACGATTGACAATCTCATACTTTCTATCGTATCCGAAACGCAGTTGCGCATTACTGGGATCAAAGGTAAACTCTTCAATGGCCTGGTCCTCCCCATGGTCTCCGGCACGCCAGAAATCATCAGAACAAATCTCGAATGTTTGTTCACTGTGTCCATACATTTGCCCATCGTCAAGAGGCTCATATAAAGCATTAGCAGCAGCTACTGCATCATCCGCGTTACGCCAGAATCCTGCAGAAGTAGATTGACCGTAAGGAGTTGACTCTAAAAATTCTTCATCACAACTCACGGCAATCAATGAAATAGTTATAGTTAATAAAAGTAATTTTTTCATTGTAGTTAATTTTCAATTATTTCTGAAAGTTACGACACCTATACAACACAGATCCAATACATATAGATGCCCGAAATAAGTTATCTATTTGTTAAGTAATTAAAACCCTAGTGTTGCGCCGAAAATCCATGTTCTGGATTGTGGAAACTGTGCGTAGTCTACCCCACGCTGCTCGTTACCATCCGTATAACCCATTTCTGGATCGAAACCTGAATAGTCAGTAATGGTAAATACATTTTGTCCCGTAATGTAGAATCTCAAATTAGAGATACCCACAGTTTGCGTGATCGTAGAAGGAATTGTGTAACCTAGCGTAGCATTTTTCAAGCGGAAAAAATCGCCGTCTTCGATGAAAAGTGTAGAAGTTCTATGGTTTAAGTTGTCTCTACTGTTAGTCATTCTGGGAATAGAATTACTTGTACCAGGTCCATTCCAGCGACCCAGTGCTTCCTCATACATGTTGAAAGGATAGGTAGGATCGAGTCCTTGCATGCGATCAGCATTGTATAGGGTTAATCCCGCTTGACCTAAGAAGAATAACGTCAGATCCAATCCTTTCCATCCAAACGATGCATTCAATCCATACTCTGCATCAGGGAAAGGATCTCCCAGGATAGAACGGTCCTGATCATCGATGATTCCGTCGCCGTTTAAATCAACAAATTTTGTATCACCAGGAAGAATTTGACCATTCGTCCTACGAGGATCATTTGCGATCCCGGGATCATTATCAATGTCTGCCTGAGTCTGATATAATCCATCTGCAGTCCAACCAAAGAATGTTCCTATAGGTTCTCCTTCAAAGGTTCTGGAAATCTCCTGATTGGGACGGCCGTAGAAACGAGCAGCTAAAAATTCCCCATTCAAACGAGTAACTTCATTTTGAATGAATGATACATTAGCTGTGATATTGTAACGAAAGTCTCCAGTAGCTTTTTGGAAACCTACTTCCACTTCTAATCCTTGGTTGCGAATTTCTCCTACGTTTTGATCGGGAACATCAGTTCTACCTTGTGTACCTACTGTAGGAGGTGCCAGGAGCATATCTTCTGTATCCTTGATAAAATAATTGAAACTCGCTAACAGACGATTATCCAGGAAGCCAATATCAACGCCGATATCTGTCATTTCAGTCGTCTCCCATGAGATATTTTCGTTGGGGAAACGTCCTTGCGAAGCACCTACCACTTGTTCTCCTCCAAAATTGTATCTTCTTCCCGATGCTATGGTAGCAAGATATTGTAGTCCATCAATGTTCTGATTTCCTAGACGTCCCCAGCTACCAGTAATTTTCAGGTTACTGATTAAGCTAGAGTTTGCTAAAAAGCTTTCACGAGAGATATTCCATCCTGCTGAGAACGCTGGAAAATTCCCCCATTTATTACCTGGCGCAAACTTGGATGAACCATCTCTTCTGTAAGTAGCAGAAACTAAGTATTTGCCATCGTAGTTGTAATTCAAACGTCCAAATCCTGATGCCAAGGCATCTTCTGATTTACCTCCTCCTGCACCGGATATCGTATTTCCTGCATTCAAGAATCGCTGATCTGGATCTTCATTGGGAAAGTCTAATCTTTGAGCACTGAACCCTTCGCTGTTGAAACGCTGTGCAGTATATCCTCCTACAAAACTCACTCCATGCTTACCAAATAATCTGTCATAAGAAAGGAAATACTCGGCTAGTAATGAATACCCTTCATTGTAGGATCTGTTCAGAGAATTTCTATCACGAGCACGGATCTGACGATCTATAATGATATTAAAACTTTCATTATCAGTAATAGTAGCATCTAAGGCAAAATTTCCTCTGAATTTTAATCCTCTAATAGCATCAATGTTTAACATTTCTGCCAAATCAAACTCTGTATAAACATTTCCTAAAATTGAGTGTCTGGTTCTGGTATCATCCTCATCTTCTGTAACGCTAAAGATAGGATTGTTGATATCTCCAAATTGTCCTCCACTGTTAGGTACTAAAGAAGAGGAGCCATAGTCTCCTGTTTCATGTCCTGGAATAGGATCATCAGCCGTAGCAATTACTGGCAAACTAGGGTGAAAGCGGATAGCACTCCATATATAGCCTGTCTGAGCAGAACCCGTGTTAATAAAATTGTCCTGTTGACGAGATAGCTGAAGATTTTCTCCTACTGTTAACCAATCTGTTACTTTGTGCTCGGAGTTTACACGAACATAGGTACGGTCGTAAAATGAACTCTTGATCGTACCATCTTCTTCAAAGTATCCACCTGAGATTGCAAAAGTAGAACGCTCTCCTCCTCCTCTGATTGAGAAATCATAGTTTTGTGTATATCCCGTTTCAAATAGTTCATCCTGCCAGTTAGTACGTTGTACGCGAAAAGCAGGATCCTGCCAAATAGGAAATATTTCGTCCCCATCGTTCACATAACGCTCAACTCTTAGGTCTGCTAGTTCGTCTGCTTCTAATACATCAATTTCTTCAAGAATTTCAGAAAATCCACCATATGCGTTTAATGTAATAGAGATCTTCTCATTGAACCCACCTCCTTTGGTGGTAACAATGACCACACCATTAGCAGCACGCAATCCATAGATAGCTGCTGTAGATGCATCTTTCAATACTTCAATAGACTCAATGTCATTGGGGTTGATATCGTCAATACTAATATTGGCAACAGGCACCCCATCAATAACAATCAATGGATTGGCATTATTGACAGTACCCGTTCCTCTTATGCGGATATTCCCTGATGCACCCGGAGCACCACCGTTACGCACGATAGATACTCCTGCAGCACGACCTTGTAAGGCTTGTGAAGCACCGATTGCTGGAATATTTCCAATTTCTGCACCGTCTACCGAAGATACAGCCCCTGTAACGTTTCCAGCTTCCTGTGTACCATACCCTACGATTACGATATCATCCAATTGATTTACTCCCTCCTCCAATTGAACATTGATTTCATTTTGTCCGTTTACAACAATTTCCTGCTTTAGATACCCTATGTATGAAAATACCAGGATATCTTCCTGAGAAGGAACTTCTATCGTATAAGCCCCCTCAACATTGGCAAAGGTACCGGATGCTGTACCTTTGATTAAAATTGTGGCCCCTGGCATAGGCTCCCCATTAGCATCAGTTATCGTACCCGTTACGGTAGTTTGTGCTGACAGAAATCCTATTCCTACCAGAAATCCACATAAAAGCACTACTGCTTTCTTGTGTAAAAAGCTGACATTCATAGTAGAAAAGTTTAGTTAGTAATAAATTATGTAATTGATAATTCTTGAATATTAAGGACCAAATACTCAACAACTGGCATATATAGGAAAGCAAATTGCCGACTTCGACATGTACGGTCAGTCTTATCTCTATTCCTTTGGATAAGGTTGTATACAGTATGCCAGTTAATTCACCGATATCTTTATTCAATATTTCGGTTATGTTGAAATCAACCGTCAATGTATTGGGGGGGTATTAGGTATGAATAAGCAGGTAATTAATTCTAAAAAAAGTTTATGTTAAGCAAAGTTAAATTCAGGGAAGAAGCTTGCCTCCTGGCTTTTTAAGAGGGGATATTACATTTTCGCTTATGAGGGAAATATTAATTGTTAGAATTTAGTTAGCAAATTGTTTATCAACGAATTAACAGGGTAGGCATAAAGGGAATTTTCGAATGCAAAATCACAAGAATACAGGAAGTAGCATCAGCTAACCCGTTATTTTTGTCATACTACTTCACAACTTTGAGAATTGAATCTCATAGATTGATGTTGAAAACTCATTCACTGAAAGTAAGTCATGTTTAACAAGCATATTTTGAGAGTATTGTAAGTGTTGTAAACTCAATGTGTAAAAGTAGTATTACGGGAATATTACATTTCGGAGACTGGATTTGCAGCAGGTTTCCAGGGCCAATTAACACAGGAAGAAATTTCTGGAAATAACACATAATCGGCTTTCCCTTTTAAGGTGAAAGTGATCACAGAATAACCCTGCAATATTTCCTTAGCTTTTTCTAGTGTTTTCCCAGAAACTGAAACATCATCTACCAACAATATGCGCGTGTCTGGAGAAAGGCTATCATTGAAAGGAAGAAGTAATTTTGGTGTATCGTATCGCGGTGTATTCTCATCATCTCTATAGTTGATAGAAAGAACTTTCATATCAAGCGACAATTGATGGGCTACCAGACTCGCCGGAACAATACCTCCACGCGAAATACCAACTACAAGATCTGCTGTAGGTAACTCACATTCTTTTAACCGATGACTGATTTCTTCAAATGATAAGTCTACCACTGTGATTGGAGATATAAAATTGATTATTTATTCTGTCTCACTTGATAAGAGACTAATAAAATATTGATTACCCATAGAATAAAAATCCCTATTGCACCTGCACTCACAGCACCTGTAAACTGCGCCACAACCTGAGAAAAACCGAACCCCACAGGAAGGATACCTATCCCAAGAGCCACGAATAATTTACTCATTATTAATGATACAGGAGCATTTACCCATCTCAACCCGACCCAGTCCTTGAGATAAAAGACAAGCGACACAAAGACAATAAGTTCAGCAGTCAACCTCAAGGTGAAAAACAAATCAGGCTGACCAAACAGCACAGCATTAAGCAATGGAGATATGGCTGCAATGATAAAGGCAACATGAAAACGGAAAAAAACAACAGCGATCAATGGTGCAATAAATATGGGGAGTATCTGAGCTCCTATGGGTACAGGCCCTTGTGAGGGAATCAAATGTACCAGGAAGGGAAGTAATACCGATGCTATTAGCAGTAAAACTGTTGCACCAATCTGAATAGACAGCTTTTGTGAAGGATTAGCTGTTAGTGTAATTGTCTTGGAATTTTTCATGTCTAAATGACTTTCTAAATAATGATGTATATCTATATTATTCGAATCTATGATCTTATCGTTGTGTTTATTACTCAAAAAATTCTTCTTTAATTTGAGAACTTTCGTCTTTTTCTGCCAGTAGCTTTTCCAGCTTTTTATTTATCTCATCTACCTTATGCAATAAATCATCGTGATTGTCTTTTACCATTTCATCAACAAAAATTGCATTGACTATAGAAAGCCCAAATAACCCTCCTGATGCCACTACCATGATAAAATACAATATAGTAAAAAAATTAAATACCGGGTTGTTATCCTGTAAAATACTTTCCGGTATATCGTACCAACCTTCTATCGTAAATATCTTAAATATGCTGTAAAAAGAAGTGATTGGATCTCCAAAATATTTGGCTGCTTCAGGAGACACATCTTTAAACAGCTTACAACTGATGAGAGAAACAACGAATGTGTAAATAAAAAATGTAATGAGCACTACAATTGAAGCTCTAAAAGCCCTGGCAACTCCTGCAATTAATTTCTCAATATTGGGAATAAATCGGATAAACTTAAAAAATCGAATTACTCTGACAACTCTCAGTACAAATACAAAGCTGAGGTCTTTCATGGCTGACTCAAATAATAGCAAAATGGAAGGGACACTTAACAAGACTATAATGAAGTCAAATTTGTTCCAGGGATTGGAAATATATCGCTGCCACCCAGCCTCTTGAATCTTAAATACGGCTTCTAGCAGAAAATATAGGATGAATAAGGTATCTAGAAATCCCATCCAAAATTTTAGCACTGGAAACTGATTGATTTCATCAAAGGCTAATAAGAACAGGATAACAGCATTGATGAGTATTACAACAGCTACATTTCTGTCATCCGTAAAAAAACTCTTGTATCTACTCACTTTTTTGGATTGGCGTGTAAACATCCCAACGACTACCTAATTTAATAATACTAATTAAGCTGTATGTCATAAAAATTGCAGGCATCGACATTGTCTACATTACCTTCAATTATTTGGATCAGTTTTTCATCATCTGGTATGCGATCAAATTCCATGACGAAATTTGTCTTTTGATTGGGAGGTATAATAAAAAAGTTTTTCTCTTCATCATTTTTATCCATCGCTCTTTTCAAATCAAATCTCTCGCCATGACTGGTCTTAATATAAAATGAGGTACTTGAACCCGTTTTTGCATTGATGTACCTGTCTGCCTCTTGATCTTCATTATAAACCTGAAAGTGAACAGCTGTAACATCTTTTCTCAGTACAACCTTATTGATAACTAAAAAATTACAACTCTTTCCGCCAATTTCCAGGTCCTCATAGGTAATTTTGGGGGAAAATAATATATCCCAGGGGCGTTTTTTATCCTCAGTACCCGGAATGGGAATACCCTGAGCTTTCATAATCTTTTTGGTACGCTCAAAATTCTGTGAAGCTTCTTCTGAATTGGAATTATAGTCCATTGCACGCTGGAAATCTAAATATGCTGACTTATAGTCTCCCATTTCAAAGTATGCTGCACCGCGATTGTTAAATAGCTGTTCAAGCTTTTCATCATATTGTGTATGTGTAATCACAAGTATACCATGAAAAACTTCTCTACCTTGACTATTTCCTTCAGATGCGAGTTTCTGATAGATGTCTATCGCTCTATTATACTCTGGAAGCGCCTTTTCATATTGCCTTAACCAAAAATAAGCATCTCCCTTAAAGACATATGCTTCTGAATATTCCGAATCGTAATAGGTAACTCTGTCCAGAAAGTCTATACTCGCTCTATATCTTCCTTGTTCATATAGCGCTACTCCTTCAAACCACATATCACATATATCAGGGTTATCATATTCTGACTGCGCATTCATTGCCAACCCTATACTCATACATATGAAAAGTATACTAAGCTTTCTCATTGCGATCATTGACGATTAATTGATGTGCTAAACTGTTTGCTATTTTTTGAGAATGATGCCGTAAAAATTAAGGGGATTTTTACTGGAAGTTCCCCCAGATCTCATGTGAAAAAACCTCAGATCATCGGGAATCCGTTCAAACTCTAATACGAACGTGGCTCTCCCACCGGTAGGGATTTCTGTATCTCCCCATTTACCTTTGATGATATTGGTGATATGGAACACTTGCTGCATTTCTCTATCAGTAAGTATGAGTGAACTCCTGGAAAGAGGAGGGTCCAGATAAAACCTTCGTGTGGTGCGATCACGATTGACCACTTGCAATTCAATCCGGGTTACATAACGTGTTAACTCCACTTTCTTAATATACATATCGTCAGCTGCATCCTGAACGAATATATCATTTTCATTATATATAGTAGTTTTTCCCTCTGCTTGTTCTCTACGCTCCCACCAATATCCACTATTAGAACCAGATGTGTTTTCCGACTCTCCTCGATCGGGATAGGCACTTCCTCCACTATAATATTCTCCATCTTCATCGTAATCGTTATACCTCCTATCCAGACTACGAATCCTGCGCTCTGCCTGTGAATATTGAGGATTTAATGTGAGAGAATACTTGTAATCGCGATAAGCTTGATTGTAGTATCCCAGATTTTCGTAGATCATACCTCGCTTGAAGTAAAGTTCAGGTACATCATCATGCACGCGAATCGCCTTATCAAAGTCTGATAGCGCTGCGTCAAAATCATTCATTTGATAATAGGCTTCACCTCGGAATTGATATACATCTTTGTTGTAGGGATCTAATCTAACAGCTGTTTCAAAATCATTTAAAGCCCTATCATACTGCTTTTTATATAACTTTTTAGCTCCTTCAATTACATATTTCTGTGCCTTGAATTGATTAAACTTACTCTGCCCCATTAATAATGCAGGTAGTATAACCAATCCCATCATTAACACCTTTCTCATATTATCTGAATTATATTATGACTCATTGTGCTACGCAGCAAAATTCTTTAAAGCTACAGATAAGGTAGCAATTGTTGTAATAAATTCTACTCTAACCGAGCGTATTCTTATATCTTCTATGTAAATATACATGGATATTACGAAAAATCTATTATGAATATTCTCTACTTTGACAAAATATTGTTTCTTACACGTGATAAAAGACTTTTGTCATAGGGTGAATCTCTCTCTTCTAGTATGTTAGATTATTGACTATTTTTACGTTAGTTTTAATGATAAGACCTATGAAAATACTTCAATTTATCCTCGCTGCACTCTTTTTTCTATTCGCTTTCTTCCAATTCAATGATCCGGACCCTATTATATGGGTAAGTCTATATGTTATCGTTGGTTTATTTTCTCTGGCTGGAGCATTGGGCTATTACAATAAATATGCACTGATTGGCGCAATGGTCGTTTGTCTAGTTGGAGGGATTCTCACATTCCCCGGAGTCATGGATTATATTACTAATCAGGATGGTTACACCATCATGGAAGGCATGTCTAATGATCGTCCCTATATTGAACTTACACGTGAATTTGGAGGCCTAATCATTACGTTAGGTACACTCGTATTTTTGTATTTCCAGGGTAAAAAGAAGCAAACTCCTCCTCAAGCGAATGCTGTGAGTTAACTTACATCTTTGTGATCAATGCTTATCTTTGATAGAGCATGGGAAGTATATAATGTCTTTGTATTGACTGCTATTACTGACAAGTCACATCGTCCTGTTCTTCTTTCTATTGTAGGTCCAACTGCAGTAGGAAAATCTCGTTTAGCATTAGCACTCGCAGAAAGACATCAAACCCATATCATTTCTTGTGATTCACGGCAAATTTACAAGTATATGAATATTGGGACGGCAAAACCTACACAGCAAGAATTGAAGATTGTTCCCCATCATTTTGTTGATTTGTTGCTCCCAAATCAACCGTATAATGCAGGTATCTTCGAGCAGCAAGTAATCATGAAGCTTCGGGATTTATATAAAACACATCGGATGGTTATCGCCGTAGGAGGATCTACATTATACTTTCAAGCACTGTGGCATGGAATTGACCCCATGCCACCCATCAATCCAGATATAAGACAGCAATTACAACTCGTCTATCAAAAACAGGGATTAAATCCACTCCTCACTCAATTAGCGCAAGTTGACCGGGAAACTTATCAAAAAATAGATAAAAAAAATCATGTGAGGGTCATGAGAGCGTTGGAAGTGTATCTATCTTCAGGAAAACCCATATCTGCCTTTAGAAATACCTCTCAAAAAGCTGCCAGAGAATACGATCAAATTAAATTAGGACTTACACTTGATAGGGAAGTGTTGTACGAAAGAATTGATGTACGTGTGGATCAGATGATCAGCCGGGGTCTGGTGAGTGAAGTTCAGGGATTATTGGACAAGGGGTTTCAAGCTAATGAACAGGCACTACAATCTATTGGTTATAAAGAGATCATTGACTATCTGATGGGACATACTTCATTGGAAGAAGCTATTAGATTAATCAAGCGGAACAGCCGAAGATATGCCAAGCGTCAGATGACATATTATCGAAAATATGAAGACATACATTGGTTTGAAGCGTCTCACTTAGAAAAGATTAATGCATGGTTAGATCGATTCATTTCCCAACGGTAATGGGACCACGGACGACGGACCACGGACGACGGACCACAGACGATAGTAAGACCACAGACGACGGACCACAGACGATAGTAAGACCACAGACGACAGACCACAGACGATAGTAAGACCACAGACGATAGTAAGACCACAGACAACAGACCACTGGAGCAATACATCAATACAGCAATTAAACAATCTAATCAAAAGCTTTTCCATCCGGCCACTGTTCCCAACTGCCTTGAAAGGTGGTATGAACAAGTGCTTGTTCTAATAGAGTAAGAAAACGGACCCTGGGTATTTCTTCTGCGCCAAGACTTTCCAGATGGCGAGTATATACCTGACAATCTATGAGGGAGAATTTTCTTTTAATGAGCTCTTGAACCAACGTAATAAAACCTGTTTTAGAGGCATTACTGATATGAGAAAACATAGATTCCCCATAGAAACATTTACCCAATGAGACCCCGTATAATCCTCCTACCAACCTACAATCCTTCCAGACCTCTACAGAATGTGCTAGCCCTTTTCTGTGTAAATTTTCGTAGGCTTGAAGCATATTAGGCGTAATCCAGGTACCATATTGCCCTTTCCTCTTTATTAGTCGGCATTGCTCAATGACTTCTCTGAAGCACGTGTCAAACGTGATCTTGAACTCTTCTTTACGAAGAATTTTCTTCATGCTTTTGGAAACTTTCAACTTATGAGGAAAAAGTACAAATCTTGGATCGGGAGCCCACCATATAATAGGATAATTTCCAGAAAACCAAGGAAAGATACCCATCTGATAAGCTAAGATTAGACGATCAGGAGATAAGTCTCCCCCTATAGCTAATGCACCTTCAGGATCTGCATTACTTGGCTCAGGAAATATGAGTTCTTCCGTTAATTCGTAAATGGGCATACATCATCAACTACTCAACAGTAGCACCTATCCCACGATCCACTAGGGCTTCGCGCATGGGCTTTAAAACTTTTTCGGTTCCTTTCTTTACTGCGTACTTACCCTTATGATGAATAATCCAGGCACATTGTTCAGCTTGTTCACTCGTATGCCCGCATACAACTATCAGGGATTCAATTACCCAGTCAAAAGTATTCACTTCATCATTCCATACTATCAAGCTTAAGGGTTCATCTTGACCGATGTTCTTTTCGGGCACCTCTAACTCTCTGATGAGTACATTTTGTGTTAGGAAAAACATATTGAAACGTAATATTAGTACTTTACGTAAGTAGAAATTAAGAGATTCAGTAATAGTTAATGTTCTGAGGTAAAAATATCAAAATATGAAATACCTCATATAAAACTTACACCTATATAAGTATATTTTTGCCTCAGTTGGCAAAATTTATGCATGAGTGAATGTAAGTATCCATTTTCATAAAAAGAAACCATTGCCCTTTGAGTATGTTTCAAAAAATCGTATTTATCATTGTATTTTCTCTATGTTCGGTCCAATCATGGGCATGGGGATTCTGGGCGCACAAGCGCTTAAACCGCTTAGCAATATTTACTCTGCCACCTGAGATGGTAGTCTTTTATAAAGCCCATATTCAGTATCTTACTGATCACGCCGTGGACCCCGATAAGCGTAGATATGCAGTAGATGGTGAGGATATTAAGCACTTCATTGATATTGATCATTATGGTGAATTACCGTTTGATAACGTTCCTAGATACTGGGATGATGCAGTAGAAGCATTTAGTGAGGATACACTTAGATCCTATGGTATTATTCCCTACTCTCTTCCCTGGGAAATCGCAAAATTGACTCGAGCCTTTCAGGAAAGAGATCTCCAAAAGATCCTCAAGTATTCGGCAGATATCGGACATTATGTAGGAGATTCTCACGTTCCCCTACACACCACTGTCAACTATAATGGTCAGTTGACTGGACAAAAAGGCATACACGGATTTTGGGAATCTAGAATTCCAGAATTGTTTGGCGAAGAATATAATTTTATCGTGGGAAGAGCCTATTATGTTGCAGATATTGAAATGGAGATATGGAATACTGTACTGGAAAGTCATGCAGCTGTAGATTCCGTATTAAGTTTTGAAAAAAGACTCAGCCAGACGTGTTCACCTGATAAGAAATTCTGCTATGAGAGTAGAAATTCAGTAACCATTCGTACTTATTCCAGAGAATATGCCAGAGATTATGAACAAATGTTGGGAGGACAAATCGAAAGACGTATGCGCAAATCTATTCTCCGAATAGGTTCCTTGTGGTATACAGCCTGGAAAAATGCCGGATCTCCTGACCTTAGTGAACTTGCCAAAATGGAATACAAGGATAAGCCTGTAATATTCAAGAAGAAAATCAAGGATATCAAGGATAGGGAAGGATTGTTTTCTGCCAATTTTCCTCGTCAGATCAGACAATCAGGCAAGCTTGCATACAATGATGAATGTTGTTGTATCGATATGAATCATTCTAAACTAGCAACTCGACCCACGCTGTATCAGGTTGCATCTACATTAGCCTGGAGAGATCAACGGTCTCAAATGGAAACCCGCAATGTATGGGATCAATTTTGGGATTGGATATCTACCTGGGGTTCTAACTACTCTTTAACTTAGGTTAGTGCAAAAGTCGTCGTACGGTAGTAGGTGATGACGTCTTCGAGTATCTGATCCAAAGTGCATTCTATCTCAAAGTCGATAGTTTCCATCAACTTGGTTATATCAGCTGTACGACGATTCATATCTTCGAACCCCTTACCGTATGCCTGGTCATAGGAAATATGCACGACTTCAGATGTAGCTTCTACTTTCTCTATTACCTTATTCGCAAGCTCGTTAATAGTAATTTCGAAAGGATTACCCACATTGAATTCTTCTCCTATGGCAATATCAGCATTCATCAGTCCATAAATAGCTCTTACAGCATCATTGACATGCATAAAACTCCTTCGCTGGTCTCCGGACCCATATACTACTACATCTTCATTGTTCAATGCTTTTCTAACAAAATTAGGAATAACCATCCCGTAATTGGATAATTGCTTGGGTCCCACTGTATTGAAGAAACGCGCAATCACTACTTCCGTTCCAAATTCCTTATAATATGCAAAACCGAGGAATTCGTCCATCGCTTTGGTATTTGCATACGCCCATCGATGATTGCGAGT
>CAZZEC010000142.1:0-15821 GCA_964652565.1 uncultured Bacteroidia bacterium | reverse complement strand
TTAGTTGTTTTCTTACCCCACAATGCTGTACTGTGTCTTACATTATTACCTACCTGTGAAAATACGATATTAGTTATTTAGTTTCAGTCCTCACTATGCTGGACAGTGGCCTCGAATTCGTGTTTTGGGTTAATATGTTGATTGTCACAGATATATATGGTAAATTGACACCCTTGTTTTCAAAATTTTTCATATGTCAAGGACCTGATTTTAAGGATTTTTGCATATTTTCCGTAAGTGTAATCATCTGTTAGTCAGTGCTTTCAGGCTGTTTTTAAGGCCCTCTGTGACAAATTGATGACCGGAAAATGTTTGTACAGTTGATTCCTTGAATATAAAGTTAGCTAATTTATCTATACGAAGAAAGAAAAGTCAAACATATGAAGATTTGATGCCTTAAGGCGTACATACTTCGATAAAATACTCTGCTTTTATTGTTTTTTACATGACGCATCAATGGAGACCCTGTATATATGCCAGATTGTGCTGATAAAATATCAGATCTAAGTTATGTGTACATACCCCAAACGGGTTTACAAGCCGATTTCATCGTAGAGACACGTGGGAGCGTGTCTATCCCTGTGGGATCCATCGACGTGTCTATCCCTATGGGATCACAACAAGCAGGCAAATTTGAGCGTAATATCCTATATGAACATAATCGGCATAACAGGAGGCATAGGAAGCGGAAAAACCACCGTCTGCAAAATATTTGAGTTACTGGGGATATCAGTGTATTACGCTGATGACAGCGCAAAGCATCTCATGGTACACGATCCACAGGTGGTTTCATCCATTCAGCAACTGTTGGGTGCTGAGGCATATTTACCCGATGGAAGTCTGAACCGAAAGTGGATAGGATCTCAGGTGTTCAATGATCGGGACAAACTCAACCAACTCAATGCCATCGTGCATCCTGCTACCAGAGAGGATTTTCGTCGATGGGTAGAAGAAAAACAAGGCAATACGAACGATGCGTTCGTTTTACGGGAAGCGGCCATATTATTTGAAGCTGGGGCTGCAGCGGATACAGATGGAGTGATCACGGTATATGCGCCAAAATCGATAAGAATACGTAGGGTGATGGAAAGAGACCATGTATCTCAGGAGGAAGTGTTGAAAAGAATGGCTAATCAGTGGGCGGATACAGAGAAAATACGAAGGGCAGACCTAACCATTTACAATGATGGAACGCACATGGTAGTTCCACAAGTGCTGAGTGCCAAAGCAGCCTTAGAAACCAGGCCAACCGCACTAAAATCATTAACAGCTGCTAGTCAGTAGCTTAAGCAGATTCAATATATACATATTTTAATCACAATTAACTAACAATGAATTATTTTTAAAATTTGGTGCGTTTTGCCACCTGTACTCATTGATGTTCCAGGCTTTGTAAAATATCCATGATCTCCTGCGTGCTTTTTGCTGGAAGAATACGATCCTCTCTGCGATTATCCAGCGCATGACCTGCTAACTTTTCGCTCCACCCTTGATATCCTGTAACTCCAATAATCGGTTTTTGGTAGTGCCAGGCAAATGCAATCTCAGTCAGTGTGCCCACTCCCCCTCCGATGGCAATCACAATATCGCCAGCACTTACCACCAATGAATTCCTTGCATATCCAATTCCCGAAGGAATGACAATATCACAATAGGGATTTGCAAGTTGTTTATCATATTCAGGTAAAATCCCAACCGTACTTCCAAAGCGGTAATTGTATGCAGTATGGGCTCCTTTACATACAGCTTCCATTATCCCCCCTTTTCCCCCACAAATAATGATTTTATGAACTTCAGCCAGGCTCTTCCCCAAGTCCAATCCCAGCTCATACTGGGCTGTAGTACACGTATCTGCATTGGGACCTATGATCGCCACTTGTTGAATGCGCTTCATGCTGAGGGATTGGGTTAGAATTTAATTCGGAACTGAAATTTAATTTCAGATTCGTTATTTCCCACAATTGATTCGAGGCTGGAGGTATTTACGTTCCCGCGATTACTTTCTGGGACAAAGGGATCTCCTGAACCATCTAATAAGAAGGACTTATGCAAACGAGTCTGGGCAAATCTCAGCCAGAATTCCAGCCAGCGAGTTGCCTTGTAATTAAATACAACATAATATCTGCTTCCTGTACGGAAATAGGGGGGAATAGTAAAAGATCCCAATACGTCATTTTCATAGGCATAGATTCTTGCGGCATAGTTCGGAGCATCAAACAAGGCATATCTGCCCGTCATTTTGAACTTGTAATTGAATTTCCAGCTAAGATCCTGGTAGATAAGTATACCCTGGTGTCTTTCATTTTGCCCCCGTTCAAACCAGGCATATTCTGCGCGTGTTTTGACTGAGATATCCCGAGTGAGATTGCTTTGAAAATGAATTCGGAAATTATTCTTACGCGTCGGAACGAGGAAAGAGACTTTTTGATCCTCATCCAGATCCCGGGCATTTTCTTCTTTATTGTCAGAGCGAAATCTCACGTATACTAATGTACCTCTTCGCAGTTTATATTCCGTCTGAATCATGACTTCGTAGCCTTTGGAAGGGAAACTCGCTCTAAAGGTATTCCAGGGGAAATAAAATTGGTCGAAATAGGTACTGATATTCCATTGGGGATTGACTTTAATATTTACTCCTGCGTAGATCCCTCTTTCATTGCTCACCGCTGTAGGACGCTCTGCGAAGACATAACCTTTCTGGGAATGAAAATCTATGTCGAAGTATCTAAACAGAACTGCCAAATCGAGGGTAGGGGATAGGCTACTCATAAATCCTGAAATGGCTCCTATACCTCCCGATCTGGACCTTGCCACTTCTCCAAAAAAGTTGAAATTTTGAAAGACCCAATCGTAATCCATTCCTATCAGATCATTTCTGTCACCTCTGAAGGCGAACTGATTATCATCTCTTTGACGAGGTTCTAATCGGGTGTTGAATTGTTGTTGATAGTACGTAGCGCCAATGGTAAGTGTAGGAATTCTATAGGCGATTCTTCCACCATACATCGTTTCGAGGATATTTCTTCGATTATCGAGCTCACTCGGAGTTCTATGGAAACCACTTAACGGTATACTACTAATTTGAATGACTTCATTTGTAAGGGTATCTGTTTCTGCAATGGAGGCATCCAGGCGATTTCTGGAGTAGAAACCTGTCAAATAAATGTTGCCAAAGGCATATCTTGCGGCTGCCCCCCTAAGAAATTGATTTTCGTTGACGGATGCATACGGTCTGACTCCTACGGGAGGAGTTTTTACCGTGCTAATCACTTGTGCACCCTTACCAAATCCCAGACCACGGGAAAGGATCATTCCCTGGCCAAATTGAAGGTTGTAATCACCGACTACCAAATCTTTCAGATTTCCATAATTTTTGATAGCAATATGGGCGGAAAGAAAATCGTAACCATAAAAATGGTTCTGAGGGTCCCATCTAAACTCTTCTCCTGCGTCTTTTTCTGCTGTGATAGCCACGCTGACATTTTGGCCATATCGCGCTCTGTATCTGGAATAAGATCGATAGGGACTTCCTACATATCGATTAGATAATTGGGTATCGACATTTACCGTATCACCCAGGTCATTTAATTGAAAACGGAATGAGGTATCAGGGTCTGTATAGCCTCGTTCTTGTTCCAGGGTAAAATTGATACGTTGAATAAATTCATGCCGGATGTTGGAAAATACTTCATCGATGGATGGTCCTGCGGGGTGCAGGGTACCTGGACTGATATCACCGGGCCTTGCTTCACTGACTACGATAAATGGTAAAATACGGTTAATGAGGTCTGGGGTAAATCCTGGGACTGCTTGAAGTTCGTAGACTGAGGTTAGGTTACCAAATTGATCGATATAGCTTTGAAGATTATTGACGAGTAGGTCTGTAAACCCAGGAAGATTGAGCAATTCTTCTTTCTGAGCTGTATTGAGGTTCATTGGCCGATCTTTCAGGTCTTCTAAATAATCCGTTACGATCGTGTAGTCCACCTGTTCTTCGATCTCAGCTGTTGTAATAATATCCTCAATAGTTTCTTCTACTACATCCTGAGAAGTGAGAGAAGAATCGACGATGATTGTATCTTGTGGGATGGCTGTAGTATCTACCTGCGCCTGGGTATGAAGACTGGCGAGCAATGAGAAAGATAGAATACAAAGGATATGGTAGATGGTACGAATCATGAAAGCTTATTCATTTTCTTCTTCCTCTTGTTGTTTTCCCATTTGATATGAAAGAGATATATGAGGGGTATATCCCAGTCTTTCGTGGAAGGCCAGAGTAGCATCCAGTCTAAAACGATTATAGACAAGGCCAAATCCTCCATTAAGTGTAAGGGGCTCATTACTCATTCCCAGACGAGCAACTATGATATCGCTAATGAAATATTCTACTCCTCCTCTGAAAGATACATTTCTGTCCACCTCTTTTTGTATATCAGCTACAAACATGACTTTGTCTGTGGGCCTGTATGCCATTCCCGCTGTAATTCTGGTAGCCAGATCCTCTCTAAGCGTTTGCGCTTCTAATCTGACTCTATTCACATTTGAGCCAGTGAATCCCAACGTAAGATCAGGGGTGATCTGAATATTCATGCCTATATCTATAAAAAAAGCATTTGCACTACCGAATTCTTCGATTTGAAAACTTTTGTAATTGATTTGAGCACCAAGACTGAGTTTTTCAAATATTTCAATTCCATAGCTTAACCCCACTCTGTTTTCAGAGTAGGTACTTACGTTTACACTATAGATTTGAAGTCCCGCAGCTTGGCGGTCCGCAAAAGGATATACAAAGCCCAGGCCTCCATTATTGATTTCACTTAATAAGTACCGTTGTTCAAAGAATACTCCTCCTTCGGGGTGTTCTATCCCACCTATACCAGCCGGATTATGAAAAAGGCTCCAAAATTCTCCTTTTACTCCGACAAATGCATTACCAAGTCCGACGGCTCTGGCTCCATAAGCTGGGGGTTCTGATTGTGCTACCAGGAGGGCAGGTAATAATAGTATGGGAAGCAGTATATGTTTCAGCGAGATCATGAAAATTTTGTATGCCTAAAGTAATAACATATTTTGATAAAAATAAAGTCATAAAAATATTATGAGTGCGAACGCACCAAATATTATAAATAACTCGTTATTAGTTTTTTATCATTAAAATATTCAATTATTGGATCTGTCTAAACTGATGATTATTAGCGATTAATATTTATGGGGTGTTTGCCCTAATATATTATCTGTATAGGTAAAAACTGGAATACGCTGTCCGGTGGCATAAAAAAAGGGCTGCCAATCAAAGATTAGCAGCCACTGGATATTTAACATATGATTGTTAAGCAACTATTTCTCCACAGTTTTTTCTGGTAAAAGTTGAGGATCTTGTTCTGTTCCATTAAGTGATGGTTTAGCAGGGTTATGTTGATCTCCCGCTAAATTAAGTTTCTCAGATGCCCAGGTATTGAATCGCTGGGTGAGATAATAAATCACTGGAACAATCAGTAAGGTAATAATGGTGGCGAAGCCTAGTCCAAATATCACAGTCCATGAAAATGGCTCCCAGAAAGAAGAACTGTCTCCTCCAAAGAAAATTTGTGGATTAAGGTCGCTGAGCAGCGTAGCAAAATTGACATTTAATGAAAATGCAAGTGGGATGAGTCCCAAAATAGTAGAAGAAGCTGTCAATAGTACGGGAGTAAATCGAATAGCTCCCCCTTCTATGATTGCCTCTTTTAAGGGCATACCCTTCTTGCGCAGCATTTCTATAAAATCGAGGAGCAGTATACCGTTGTTAACTACAATTCCGGCCAATACAACGATACCCACACCAGATAGAACTACAGAAAAGTCAGAACCACTTATTCCATAATAGAGCAGAACTCCTACGACACTCAACAATACCTGACTAAGGATAATCATTACATTACTGAATGAGTTAAACTGAGTAACAAGTATCATAAATATCAACAGAATGGCGAAGAGGAATGATCTTCCCAAAAATGCTCCTTCCTTGCGTTGATCTTCAATTTGCCCTCCGATCTTGATTTCATCGATATCGGGGTCAGATCTCCCTTGTTTGACAAATCTGTCAATCCAGTATCCTATTTCACTATTTACCTGATTGACATCATAGCCAGTAAGCAGGTTGGAAGATATGGTAACGGCTTTCTTTAAATCTGTACGGTTTACGCCTCCATATGCAGCCTGATATTCAAAATCTGCCACGGAAGAGATAGGCACAGATTTGAACTGTCCATTGGATTGGTCCATGTAAGAGATACGCATATTCATCAATGCGGAAAGATCTTCTCTGTATTTTTCCTTAAGTCTTACCTGAATGGGATATTCGTCCTCATTATCTCTGAATTTTGCTGCTTCCTTACCAAAAACAGCTGTACGAAGGATGCTACCTATTTGTCCTGAACTTATTCCTAATTCTCTAGCCTTTTCTCTGTTAATGTCGATGATGATCTCTGGTCTCTTCTCATCTACGTCCCATTTCAATTGCTCTACACCAGGAATATTCAAAGAATCCAGATATGCATAGAGGTCTGTGCTGACGTTCATCAGCACATCGAAGTCTTCGGAAAATATTTCGATCTGGACGGGTTCTCCTCCAGGAGGTCCTGAAGCTTCTCTTGCAACAGTTACCTGAGCTCCGGCAATGCCTTTGATATTGGCTCTGATATCTTCTAAAATTACTTGAGTAGAAGCTCCTTTCCGCTCTTTTACATTGACAAACTCAATGGTAATTTTCCCTTTATTTGGGTTAGATGCACCCTGGTCAAATGAATTGGCATCTCCCGCTCCTACAGCAATATTAGTAATTACGGATTTGACAATCGGGTTATCATCTCCAATAACTTCATGTACTCTTTTTTCCAGGATGCGCGTAATGGAGTCTGTTACTTCGATATTCGTACCTGTGGGTAATTCATTGTACACATATACAAAATTTGGATCGGGTTCAGGGAATTGTACAATTTTGAGGTTTCCCGAACTCAGACGTGCTATAAAGAAAGTTAAAGCAATAAAAAGCACGAATATAGTAGATACGATAACTAAATAGGGCCTATAACTGGTCAGCGACCACCTCAACAGATTTTTGTAACCATTTTTAATTGAGGGAATCACTCGTCCCTGAAAGGCCCTGATTGCATGTCTTAATACGTAAGCATTCAACACAACAAATGCAGCCATGAAAAACATGAAGTTTCCTAATGCGGATACACCAGAGATATGGAAAAATATACCGACTAGGATAGTTATACCTGCATATGTGCCAATTCTTCTGTGATTGGTGGGTGCATCTTGATCTTCTTTTTTCATGAAAGTTGCGGCAAAAACGGGGTTAATGACATATGCGACGAAGAGAGATGCAAACAGGGTGATGATCATGACCTTAGGCATGAATCCCATGAATTCTCCCACCGCACCTGGCCAGAATAATAAAGGGAGGAAGGGACAAATCGTCGTCAATGTTCCTGCGAACACAGGTCCAATTACTTCTCCAGCGGCTTTTTTAGCAGCTTGTGTTATGGGTAGTTCTTCTTCGTTGAATATTCTATAGGTGTTTTCTATCACGACTATAGCATTATCTACTACGATACCCATGGCAAGGATAAAGGCAAATAATACAACCAGATTGAGAGAAAATCCCAGGAAGGGAATCACGAGGAATGATATGAAAGATGATAAAGGCACAGCGAGCCCTACAAACAATGCATCTCTAATTCCCATAAAGAACATGAGAACCAAGGTAACCAATATAAACCCGAAGATGATGGTATTGGTCAACTCATCGAGTGTATTCAGGGTCAGCTGAGACTGATCACCAGAAAGCGTTATAGAGAGCTCTTCTGGAAATTTTCTTTCCTTATTTTCATCAATGATATCTCTGATTTTTACAGATGCATCCACCAGGTTTTCTCCTGCTTTTTTGATCACATTGAGGGTGATAACTGGCTCTCCGTTCAGGCGTGCATAGCTTGACGTTTCTTCAAAAGTATCTGATACATCAGCTATGTCCTTGAGGTAGATACTATTACCTCTCATAGAACGAACAATGATGTCTTCCAGATCTTGTACAGAAGCAAATTCCCCATTGACACGAACCGCCACTTTCTGATCCTTGATGTCAATCTCACCTCCAGAGATGATAATATTTTCACTGGCGATGGCAGATTCTACATCATCAAAAGTAATACTAGCTCCCTGCATTTTATACAGGTCCACATTGACCTGAATTTCTCTTTCTCTGGCGCCTACAATATCTACACGGAGAATTTCACTTAGCTCTTCCATGTCATCCTGTAGATCTTCTGCATACCGTTTAAGCGTAACATTATCAAAGTTACCAGAGAGGTTGATAAACATGATGGGGATCTCAGATAAATTGATATCCAATACTTCTGGATCATTGGGCAAGTCAGCAGGAAGTTCACTTTTTGCTCTGTCTACCCCATCTTTTACCTCCTGTTTGGCTTCCTCGATCACTACATCTGTTTCAAATTCTACGAAAACAGCTGAATAATCCTGGATAGAAGTACTATTAACCTCTTTAACTCCTTCAATACCTTTCAGCTCTTTTTCTATTTTACGCGTGACCAGATTTTCGATGTCCTGTGGCGAGGTACCTGGATAAGGAGTTGCCACGTATATAACTGGCCAGGATATTTCTGGGAAATTTTCTTTGGGAAGGGTTTGAAATGATATCAGACCGATGATGGTGATGACCATTGCCAACAAAAAGATGGTGGTCCGATTATCTATTGCCCAACTTGATATAGGAAATTCTTTAAATTTTTGATTCATAACGATGTCTTTCGCATAGGTTGTTACAAGAATTCAAACTATTAAGTGTTGGGTAAATTCTGGATATCGACGAATTGACCGTCGCTAAGGTCTTTATATCCAGTAGTTACCAAGATCTCTCCTGCTTCCAAGCCATCGGTGATTTGCACCTTGCCTTCATTGCTCAATCCCGTTTCGACATTTCTTCTTTCGGCTATCCACATTCCATCTGCTGATTTTTTGACTATATACACATATGGACCGACATCTGAACGTTGTATGAGGTTTACAGGAATAGTAATGGCATTATCCACTGTACGGTCATTAATCGAGATCTCTCCAAACATATTGGCTTTAAAATCATTATCTGCGGGTAACCGGGCTTCTACCTCGAAAGTCCTACTTTGCGGATCGATAGATTGTCCTACTGAAGATATGCGCGTGTTAATCTCTCTATCCAGTGCAGAGAAATAAATGTTAACTTCATCTCCTCTTTTGACGTGAGGAATGTAAGCCTCTGCAATGTCTGCTTTCAGGCTGAGGTTGCGGTTGTTTACTATTCTGAAAAAGGGAGAACCAGGTGCAACGGCTTCTCCAATTTTGGGGAAGATCTCATCTATGGTTCCGCTGATAGGAGCCTTAACAAGAGACATATCTGCCTGTTCTTCCAACGTCTCAAGCTTTCTTTGAAGGCTCTCCACTTGATTTTTGGCAGTAAGATATTGGACTTCCGTTCCAATTTCCTGCTCCCATAGGCTTTTTTGCTTTTTGAACAATACTTCTGCCAGTGAGAGTTGTGTTTTTACCTCTTCGATATTGCGCTTGATAACTGCATCGTCGATTTTGGCCAGCATTGAATTCTTAGACACTTGCTGGCCTTCATTGACTTGAATAGAAAGTATGTTTCCAGCGGTTTTGGGACTTACAATGATATTTTGATTGGCTTCCACCTCGCCCTGGACTTTGATATAGTGTTTAAATTCCGAGGGTTTAATGGAATCGACATGTACAGGAATGGTGCGAGCCTGACGCGTAAGACTTGGGTCGAGTTCTGCAATTTCCGTTTCCAGTTGGTTGATTTGGCGATTGATTTCAATTTGATCGCTTTTCAATTTTTTCAATTGGGCTTTTTTAGCCTCCAGGCCTTCGGCCTGCTGGCTTCCACAACCAGAAAGTAGCCAAAGAAGCCCACTTATGAATAGGACGAAAAAATGTTTCATTATGTAGATGTATGTTTTATGGTTGATTAAGTACATGCTCATTCATATTCTCTGAATGCACCAGATAAACGCTGCAAATCCAGATCAGAAATGAGGTATTCAAATAAACTTGTCAGGTAATTAGATTCTGCTTGCTTCAGTTGTGTCTCTGCATCATTGACTTCGAGGCTGGAACCCACTCCTTCTTTGTATTTAATTCGAGTGATGTTATACACCTTATCTGCCAATTCGCGATTTTTTTCCTGTGCCTCCAGATTAGTGTATGCATTATTGAGGTTAGCGACCGCTTGATGGATTTCCAGGGAGGAACTGTTTGCCAATTGAGTCATGTCGTTGTCAATCTTGCGTATCAAGAGATTTGAACGTTGTATTTGTCTCAATTTCTGGTTCCCATCGAAAATGGGGAGTGTAAGCGTAGCGCCAACTACTCCTGTTTGGAAATTGAAGGACTGATCACCGTCCCACTGACGATTCCAATTATAGCTGGCAAATCCATACAAGGTAGGTAGAAACCCTGCCTTATAACTTTTTAACCTAAATTCTTCAATGATTTTCTGCGTTTGGAGTAGACTATATTCTGTACGTTGGGTATAGTCAAAATCAGATACTAGTGTGGGAGAAGCTGGAGAAATGTCAAGCGACTCCATATTTTCAGTAAGCTCTATGTTAGTATTGACGGGCATACCCATTTGAAACTTGAGTAAATCAATTCCCACTCCTACGAGTTGAAGCGCAGAAGAACGTTCTGCTTTGAGGTTGTTGAGATTTATTTGAAGTCTTTCGACATCAATTTTTTCCGCATATCCCTCTTCAAACAATGCATTAGTTTCAGTATATAATTTTTCTACTCGCTCTATATTGGCATCTAGAATATTGAGGCGTTCCTGAGAGAGTAGGGCAGAATAATACGCTTTGCTCACATCGTATGCTGTCTGCTCCTTGTTGCGCTGCGTGTTGAGTTCTGTCAGATCTACATAGATAGTAGATGCTTTTACTCCCAGAAAAAATCTTCCATCAAAAATCAATTGTGATAAGCTGCCACCCCAGACACCTTGCCAGGGTAAGCCAAAGGTAACGTCCTGAGGTTCTCCATTTTCTCCAGGGAGTACGAATACAGGTAATTTGAAATTGTAGTTGAGGTCAGCTGTAGCTTCGACCTGAGGAAGACCTGTACCGATGAGTTCGCTTACATCTTTTTGTGCGATATACTCATCAAATTTACTATTCTGAAGGGTTACATTGTTTTCCAGTGCGTACTGGATACAATCATCCAGGGTTAGCTGGAGCGATTCTGACTGTGCATACACCTTCGCATTCGAGAGCATTCCCAGGGAGCACAGGAATGCCAGTAGAATCTGAAAGTGAGATACGTGATGTTGGATCATGGTTGATAAGATAAATATTAATCAATGTTGTTCTTGTTTCATGTATTTAGCAAGTAATTGTCTTCCTTTATCAGCAACTATACCGTACATATATACTTCGAAGAGCTGTACTTGAACATTTCCATAATTGAATTGGTCAGGAGGAAAAAACTCGGGATCAAAGCCCATTTGTAGAGAACCCACCCGCATTCTTGATACGATGTCCACATTAATCCCGGCTCGGTAATACTTTTCCTGAATACCACGCTGAAGGTTATCGACTACCTTCTGACGGAAGTAGCCCGTAATTTGTTTATCGATCATATCCCAGGCTTCAGGATAGTATTTACGTATTTCATAGATCAACTGGGGAGATATCGTTCGAAACACTTCAATTGTTCTCCGAATAAGCTGGACGAGTTCATCTACTGCATCCGCTGCATTTTGAGAAATATTTTCAAAGCAATGCTTATCCTCTTCTATAAAAACTTTACATACTTCATATACGATGTCTGCTTTTTTATCAAAATGTTGGTAGACAGTTTTCTTGGATATACCTAAATCTTTGGCAATTTGATCCAGTGTAACAGCCCTTATTCCATATTTGATAAAAATTTGATAAGCGTAGTCGCGTATTCGATTTTTTGTATCCAATGAAATGAGCGTTAAAAAACTTAGGAAACTTATATATTCTTTAAAGTTTCTGGATGTAATAACGGAAAATAATGGGGAGGGTTTTGATAATGTAGATTAATTTTTCATAAACTTATTATTGTTTAACCAAATCGGTTACAAATGTAGTTTCTACCTTCCACAAAGTCTCAAAAAATAGAATGAAAGTGAAAAATATTGGAGTGAATACAGGTGTGTTTATAAACAAAAAGGAGTTGCGAAATTAATGCAACTCCTTTTATATTATCACATGCGTGTTTGTATGTTTACATTCTGCTATTTCAGTATCCAGCATTTTGGATTGATGGCCTTGTATTGCTTGAAATCCTGCTCTTGTATGGCGTTAAAGAATACAGATAGGGTTTTCAGATTAGAGAGTGAAAACACACAATCTAAAGAGTTGATGGCACATCCATTGCAATAGAGTTCTCTGAGACTGGAGAGGTTTTTTAATCCATTGAGATCAACTCTGTAGGACGCTGGATAAGAAATATCCAACATTTCGAGATGATGAAGTTCAGCGAAAGCTTGTGTATCTCTTATATTGCAGAATGTAGCATTTAGCGATTTCAATTGAGTGAGTGATTCGATCGGCCTGAAATTTGTTACTTTTGTCTCGCTGATATCGAGTACTTCTAATTGCGGCATGAAGTATAACGGATAGAGATCAGTAATGTCGCTGTTAGAGCAATCGAGTTCTTTGAGTGTTAAAATGTAGTCGATGTCATTCCTTGTGAAGCATTTTTCCAATTCGAGGTTTTCAGCTAGCACTGATTTCCACTCATCGGAGAGGGCCTCCCAAAGACCATCGAGCAAGAGCGTTATTGAAGGTGAGTCCATAATGATAATATTAGCGCTTAGAGTATGTAAATAGTGTAAAGTTTCCCCAACTTTTTCTAAGGTTAAAATTAGTAGGTGTATGATATATAATTGTGTAATTTTTATGCATATATGTGTAAAAATAGTATAAGCGGTGAAATAAAAAATGTGTTTATGTATAGAATTAATGCAGGTTAAGTGCAGGTTTGTGCTGTTTTTGAAATTTTAAGTATTAAAATTATCGTTTAATATGGGTAAGAAAATAATTGGATTTGTGCTTTTTATTCTCCTGTGTGCACTAAGACAACCTACTTGGGCACAAGCACATCAACAGGGAGAGATAGATATTACCGGAGGAATAGGATATAGTTTGATAGGGACCATATTCGATATTGCCACAAGTGTGTCAGGAAATGAAGGATCTCCTTCTCCAGTGATCAATGTGATGGCAGACTATGGACTGATTGACTGGGTGAGTATCGGTGTTGCCTTTTCTAACCAGCAATACAAAATCGATTTTGATGATAGTAGTGGTGATTTTGTAGACAAGATACGGTGTGTGAATTTTGGCATCCGTCCGTTATTGCATTTTTATAATAGTGATGTGTTGGATCTATATGCAGGTTTTAGGGTAAGTTATACCAATTGGTCAGCTACTTCCACGAATACAGTTGCAGGATACGACCCCTTGGCAGATTATTCATTGAGCTCTGTTGGATTTCAACCCTTGGGTGGGATTTCGTATTATTTCACTGATTTTGTAGGGATGAATATGGAGTTGGGCTTGGGGGGTGTGTACATCTTTGGGGTAGGGGTGAAGGTCCGTATCACTCCTGATATGTATGGAGGGAATTCATATTGAGAAAATGTTGTAGGCTTCGAGCAAGATTGTTATCTTTGCCTTCCATAAAAAATGCACTCGTAGCTCAACTGGATAGAGCACCTGACTACGGATCAGGAGGTTGAGGGTTCGAATCCTTCCGAGTGTACTGGAAATCAAGCACTTACAAGCATATTGCAGTAAGTGCTTTTTTGATTTGCACTTAATTTGATGGATTTTCTCATATGACCTGATATAGAAAAGAAAGATTGACCTTTTCTTCATCTCCCTTTTTAAGAGTTCTGGAAAATATTTTTTCCAGGATCGAAGGATTTTCATAATTCTTTTTTATGTCTTTTCGTATCTGTTAGCATGGAAGTGATTTGTCTGGAGTCCAAAGCTTTTTACCAACTCATTGAGGAGGTGGTAGATCGTATACTGGAAGCTAAATTGGCTAATCCCTTACCATAAGATCGCTTATCAAAAGCTGTTGGATTTATTTGGGAAAGATAATGTTTATATAAAAAATAAATCGGCATTAGTCGATCAAGACTACCGAAAGATATCTACACATCCAGCGTATGGCAGCCTGTACCTTTGGTGAACAGAAGATCAGGATTCCTTTGGACGAATTAGATATAGAATTAGATGAATAGTATTTAGGATATGTGCGACATATGTCGCATACACATACGTTGTGTATAATGCAAAAACACTGATGAAAATAGCGATTTGTACTATAGGGTCAAGAGGTGATGTCCAACCGTTTTTGGTGTTGGGACAATACCTGAATCAAAACGGATACGATGTTAGAGTGTCATCTGCGGAAATGTATAATTCATTAGCTGAAAACTACGATGTTCAATTTCAAAGCTTTACAGGAGATTACAAATCGCTCGTAGATGACGAATCACTTAAAAAAGAGATTGGAAGAAATCCATTTACAATGGGGCAGGCACTCAAAGAAAAAGTATATCCTATCATTGAAAACTCTCTCGATACTTTTTATGAATTGGCAATTTGGGCTGATGTAGTTTTATATCACCCAAAAACAATGATAGATGGAATTGGGGAAAAATTCAGACATAAGCTAATCAAAGTGTATGTGGTTCCAGCTTTTACGCCTACAAAAGAGTTCACTAACCCTGTATTGTATTGTATTTTATTCCATTTCCTAAATTCTTAAATAAGCTGTCTTATTGGTTCGCCAGTTTTGCAATGAAATCCTTTAACAAGCCAGTAAAGAATTTTCGGAAAAAACATGCTTTAACTCAAACAAAAAGCATGTTAAATACCCCAGCGATTTATGGTATAAGCCCATCTTTTCTGCAAAAGCCAAAAGATTATCCTAAAGATGCTCATTTCACAGGATTTTGGACAGAGAACTCAAGTAAACAAAATCTATCAAATGATTTGGCTTCATTCATTTGCGATAATAAAAAGGTATTACTTTTTACTTTAGGAAGCATGCCTTATAAATCCAATATCAATATTAACAATTTTATTGAAGGGGTAATAAACAGCTTCGATATCAAAATACTAATTGTAAGAGGTTGGGGGTTGAAGGATACTTCAATAAATCAAAGCGAAAAAGTCATGGCTATAGACTCAGCACCTTTTGACATTTTATTCCCAAGAGTTGACTTTGTGGTTCATCACGGAGGTGCTGGAACTACAGCAATTGCTTTAAAATCTGGCTTACCGCAAATCATATTACCTGTGCTTTATCCATTTGGAGACCAGTATTTTTGGGGTAAGCAAATAGAGAAAAAGAGTGTTGGGGTAGCTCCAATCCCACTAAAAAAACTCTCAGTTGAAGATTTGGTAAACAGAGTGAATGAGCTAATGTCAGAGGAATTGACAATGAATGCAAAGCGATTAAAACAGGTGATTGATAAAGAAAATGGATTATTAGAAACTAAAGCAATAATAGAAAAACACTATGCACAATATGGTGTATAGTGCATACCCTTCGGGATACGCACCATACACATACGTTGTGTATAATGTCAATAAAATTGATGAACATGAAAAATATGATTTTGATAATACTTGTAACTTTGGCATCCTGTAGTAAGGATGACACACCTCAAGTAACTACTGATGGAAACTATGAGGTAGGTTTTACTTATTCCTACT
>CAZZEC010000141.1:0-15928 GCA_964652565.1 uncultured Bacteroidia bacterium | reverse complement strand
ACAGGCTTTAGGATCGAATGCTCGATTACTAACCGATCTGCTGCCCAAACTTGAATTAATAATCGGGAAGCCTGCTGAGATTACAAGTATTGGAATTCAAGAAGCACAAAATAGACTAATTTACGTATTTCGCCGATTCGTTGATGCTATATCTATTGCTGAGCATCCCCTTATCGTTCTTATTGATGATTGGCAATGGGCAGATGCAGCCTCCGTCGAATTGCTCAAAATACTGTCCAATTATGAAGAAAATGACTATTTTCTTATCATATGTGCTTACAGAGAAACTGAAGTTAGTGGAAATCTTCCTGTGTCCCAGGTATTCGATGAACTACTTAAAAAACAAAATGGCACTTCTAAAATAGGACTCACAAACTGGTCGAGGTCAATTCTTACTAACTTCATACAGGATACACTACATTGCTCGCTTGAATTTTGTTCCCCCCTGGCTAAAATTATTTATCAAAAGACACAGGGTAATCCCTTTTTCGCGATTCAAATGTTGACAACGCTCTATGACAAGAATTTGCTAATCCCTCATGGAAATGGTGAATGGGAATATGATACAGAAGGCATAAAGAAACTTACCATTAGCGAAAATGTAGCCACATTTCTCTCTAGTAATATTCAGGGTCTCAACAAAGATCATCAACAAATTTTACAAACAGCAGCTTGTATAGGAGAATTCTTTTCCATAAATATTCTCAAGCATTTAATTAATTTACCCTATCCTACACTTGTCGAAAATCTCAATCAACTGGTAGATGAAAGTTTACTAATACCCCTTGAAAAGAGTTTCAGATTTGCTCATGATCGTTTGAGAGTAGTATTTTATGAAGGGTTAGATCCTTCTGAAAGATCTATTTTGCACGCAAGAATTGGATTGTGGATGGTATCCAACCTACCAACGTCTGAACAGGAAGAACAATTGTTCGACATTGTAAACCATCTTAATGTAGGAAAACATTTACTCAAAGATGGGAATTGGCTGCAAAGATATAATTTTGATCAAATGCGATTAGTAGTGCTCAACCTCAAAGCAGCTATCAAATCCAAAACTGCTTTTGCATGGGATAATGCACAATCTTATCTAGAAACTGCATCTCAATTATTACCTTCTAACAGTTGGGATGAGGCATACGAAGTAACATACAGTCTATATAAAGAATGGTCAGAAGTAGCTTTCATGAGTGGGAATACAAATAAGGCATTAGAATTATCTCGCTACGCATTGAAATATACACATGACTCTTTGGACCAGGCTTATTTATATAATATTCAGGTCATTTTTTATAATTCCAGAGAAACGTATAGAAAAGCTTATTATGTGGGTAAAGAAGCCCTTCGAAAATTGGGGTTTGCAATCAGAGATGCTGGAGCAGAACCCATGCTGGAAGCAAAAAAAAGGACCATACACAATTTAATAGAAGGAAAATCAATAGAAGAGCTTGAGAATAGCCTTCCTATACAAAATCCCTATATTCAATTTGCCCTAAAAATTCTAACGAATCTGGAATATGCAGCTTTTCACGATTTCCCTAAAATAGTATGGTCTATTATCGTACACAAAGCAATATATTTATGTTTGACCTATGGTAGAATACCTGAAGCTGCATATATATACACCTCTTATGGATATTTATTGATCATTGAAACTTCAGACCACCAAAAGGGATTTCATTTTGGATCACTTGGAATGAAATTAAGCCATCAACATGAGCAACCCTCCTTAAAGGCAAAAGTATGTGCGAGGTATGGAGCGTATATTATGCCCTGGGTAAAACCTCTTCAACAAGCTTTACCGATATTGGAAGAAGGTATTTACAATGGTATGGAAGGTGGTGAACTCAGAGTTGCTGGAGAAAATTTTACCCATACGCTGGTTATTCAATTTATGCTTGGAACCTCACTACCTAAGATAAGTAAAAAGCTCCACGAGCAACAATCATTTATCGAGCGGATAAACATGTATCCCACTTATGTTATACTCCAACGTATTCAGGCCGTTATTCAATCTATTTCTCAATCCGAAACAAATAAGTTATCTCAAGAGAAATCAGTTGTAGAATACATTGAAGCATCTCCTAACACTTATCAAATTATATCAACTATTTTCAAGTTTATTGAAATATATTATTGTGAAAATGAATGTAGTGAGCATGCATTACTCATTGGCCAATATATTAATGCTCATCTTCATCAGATAAAAGGAAGAATTGAAGTTGCTATTTTTAGGTTTTACTATGCCTTACTGCTTTGCGAAAGCTTTTCCGAAGTCCTTCCAAGTGAACGCAACCGTCGTATACAGGAAATAATGGAACAGCAAAGCCACTTTCAACACTGGACAAAACAAGTACCTCAGAATTTCAAGCACTTCTATACGCTGATTTATGCAGAACTAAATAGAATAAGAGGGAATAAGTGGGAAGCTTCGGAATTGTATGATCAAGCTATTTCTGAATCCCGACAGCTTGGTTTTCTTCACATAGAAGCACTGTGTAATGAATTAGCGGGTAAATATTGGCTGGGAATAGGAAAACAGGAGTTTGCAAAATCCTATTTGCAGAAAGCGGCATTTCTTTATGATAAATGGGGATCAAAATTATGTGCTCATCGCCTGCAAGAGTCCTTTCCTCAGTTTTTTCACATACAATCTACTCAACAGGATACTACGAGTAGTACTGCTGATATAGATCAATTGACGCTGTTACAAGCTTCTCAAACACTTTCAGGTGAAATTGTGCTGAGTAATTTACTCGAAAAATTGATGAGAATTGTCATAGCTAATGCAGGAGCCGTTCATGGTGCATTTTTTACGCTAAATGGTCAGAGCCTAATTTTGAGAGCAGAGGGAGACTTGCGAGCAGGTATCGATGTGTCTCGTACAATACCCCTCTCCCATTCACAGACTGTTCCTCAAAGCGTCATTTTATATGTATTCAGAACACAACAAGAATTAGTTCTCATTGACGCATCAAGAGAGGAACCCTATAATAGTGATCCGTATATCGCTAAAAAAGACCAGTTGTCTATTGCCTGCTTACCCGTTATGTATAAGGATCAACTATCTGCTATTATTTATTTAGAAAATGATCTAATCACAGGTGCATTTACAAATGAACAATTGGAAATTTTGAGAATACTCAGTGCACAAATAGCTATATCCCTGGACAACGCTGCACTATATGAAAACCTGGAAGAAAAGGTAGCAGAAAGAACAACTGAATTAGATGATAAAAATCGAGCTTTGGGAAAGACACTGGAAAAGCTTAAGCAAGCCCAAGCGCAATTGGTAGATGCAGCTAAAATGGCATCCTTAGGACAATTAACAGCTGGAATAGCACATGAAATAAATAATCCCTTGAATTTTATTTCTGCCAACATCAAACCCTTGAGATTGGATTTTGAAGATCTAAAGAGTCTATACGCTGGATTTACTGCATTAAAATATGTTGAAGATAAAGAAACTGCACTGCAAGAAGTATTTTCTCACGCTGAAGAAATCGATACCGATTTTCTTTTTCAAGAAATGGAAAATCTACTTCATGGAATAGAGGAAGGTGCATTACGCACAAAGAAAATTGTAGAAGGACTTAAAACATTCTCTTTTGGGGGAAAGGAAACTTTTCAAAATGTCAATATCCACGAAGGTATCGATGCAACCCTAATGCTCCTTACAAATAAGTGGAAAGAACGTATTGAGATCCAAAAGAACTATGATCCCGAACTTTCTTATGTATCTTGTATGCCTGGTAAACTCAATCAGGTGTTCATGAATATCATTCAAAATGCAATCCTAGCCTTGGAAGATAGGATTGCCATTGAGCCCAATCACATAGGTGTTATAGATATTTACACAAAATCTAAGGCACAACACGTAGTAATAGGCATAAAAGACAACGGAATAGGTATGAAGAAAGAAGTGTTGACAAGAATATTTGAACCATTTTTTACTACAAGAGACGTAGGAGTTGGAACAGGGTTAGGATTGTCAATTACTTTTGGTATTATAGAACAACATAATGGTAAAATAGAAGTACAAAGTAAGTGGATGAAGGGAAGTGAATTTATCATAACGCTTCCACTGGACTAATTTTTTTATTGATATCATCAGTTTATCAGGAATACGTTATGGATCCAAAGTATCACATATTATATGTAGATGATGAAAAACAAAATTTGGTTTCATTTCGTGCAACGTTCAGGAAAGATTATCACATACATCTTGCACAAAGTGGAAAAGAAGCCATCGAATTGCTTCGCAATCAAACCGTGGATTTAATTATCAGTGATCAAAGAATGCCTGGGATGTCAGGAGTCGAGCTGTTTGAACAGATCCTGCCTGAATTTCCCGATCCTATCCGAATGGTCATTACAGGATATAGTGATATTCAAACGGTCATTAATGCGATTAATAAAGGCAAAGTATACTATTATATTACCAAACCTTGGAATCCTGATGAACTCAAATTAATCATTGATCACGCACTGGAATCTTATCAATTGCGTCGTGAAAATAAGGCTCTGATCGCCGAAAAAAATGAACTTCTTCTCATCTCGGAAAGGCAACAAAAGGAAAATATTCTTTCACAATTTGAGACGCTTAAAAACCAGGTTAACCCCCACTTTCTATTTAATTGTCTCAATGCACTTGCTCTTTTGGTACATGACGATCCAGATACCGCAGAAACCTTTATTAGCAAAATGACTAAAGTATATCGATACGTTCTGGATTTCAGAGATAAAATTCTTGTATCACTTGAAGAAGAATTGCGATTCCTGGACAATTTTTTCTATCTCCAAAAGATTAGATTTGAAACAAATCTGAACTTGAGCCTGAGAATTCCAGATTCTTATTTAAGTAGATTCATACCTCCTCTTACGCTTCAACTCCTACTGGAAAATGCAATTAAACACAATGTTATCTCTAAAGCTCATCCTCTCACGATCGAAATATATACAGAAGAAGATCACTTAATTGTAAAAAACAACCTCAAATTGCGCAAAGAACGCGAGGACTCTACTGGGATAGGTCTGCAAAATTTGGTAAAGAGATACCAATATCTATCTGACTGTACACCATCCTTTCAAGCAACAGAACAATTCTACATAGCCCGAGTCCCCTTACTACAAGAAAACACACTTTATACTTAATTAAGTAAGTAGTGCGACAATATTAATTATGTGATATTAACTTACTCTAGTACAGGACAATTATCCCCCTGCAGAGAAGGATAGTGCATCGGAGAGGGTCGAAGAATCCGAAATGTGAATATATCGGTGGACGTCAGGGGGTGAATATATAGCCAAGATACATATCTATGATGTTGTACTTAGAATCACCCACCGCTCTTCATCTACACGAACAGCTCTGCAGGGAGGAATTTGGGATATTTATATCTAATTATGTCCTGGCACTTACTTACCGAACTAGTCTACCCATACTGGCACATGAGGCGCTTTTACTCTAGCCATTAAAATTTCGATTTGCGATGGGGTGATTCTTTCCTCCGATAATTCAGGTAAATCAGATGGATTAAAAAATGCTACATCAGATGTTTCTATACTTTCACGGGCTTCTCCCCCTACCAGATCACATAGCATACAAACTTTATATGTATATTCTGCGTGAGGAGGATGTGGATGACACTTCTTGTCAAATAACGCTAGTAAACGCTTTGGTGAGACCTCAAAACCCGTTTCTTCTTTCACTTCTTTTCGCGCTATTTCTTTGGGAGAATATCCTACGTCTGCCCATCCGCCAGGCAAAGACCATTTTCCATCAGCTTTTTCCTTCACCAATAGTAACTTATCCTCCTGTAAGACTACTGCTCTCACATCTACTTTGGGTGTAGCATATGCTGGCTCTATTGAAAATAATCCACTAATTTTTTCCACTGGTTCACCAGAGATCATTGAATATAATTCAAGACTCAGTGTGTTTAGCTCTTCATATCTTTCCAAATCGAATATTCCTGTTCCAAAATGAAGACCTGTATGTGCCAAGGCTTGAATTCGCTGTGTTATTTGCAGTAATTTCTCACTCATTTATTATAATATCTATTATTGAGCAATAAAATTGCCTATATTAGAACTAGCAACAATGTTCCTATTCCATTTTGGCGTACAATATACATACTACTACTACTATGAAAAACTATCTTTTCCCCCTTTTATTTATTTCACTTTTTATCATCATTTCCTGTTCATCTACTGAAGACCCTCTCATTGATAAAAAAGAAAAAAGGGACTGGAAACATGCAGTGAATAATTTAACTGTGTACGATGGTTTGCAAATGACGCTATTTGCCCATGAGCCCATGCTAGTGAATCCCACTAATATAGATGTAGATTACAAAGGAAGGGTATGGGTGTGTGAAGGCTATAACTATAGGAATGAACTCAACCCATTTAATCCTGAAAAGCCAGAGGGAGATAGAATAGTGATACTTGAAGATAAAGACGGAGATGGTATTGCAGAAGACCAGAAAGTATTTTATCAGGGGAATGATGTAAACTCCGCATTGGGAATTGCTGTGTTAGCAAATAAAGTATATGTTTCTTGTAGTCCTTATATGTTCTTGTTCGTAGATGAGGACGGAGATGACCTGCCTGACAGAAAAGATACGCTTTTTACTGAAGTGGGAGGAGTGCAACATGATCATGGTCTACATGCTGTTACCTTTGGTCCAGATGGTAAGCTGTATTTTAATTATGGAAATTCAGGCACACAACTCAAAGATATTGATAGAAATATTATCGTAGATAAGGCTGGAAATGAGGTCATTGCAGATGGAGACCCCTATCATCAAGGGATGGTATTCCGTTGTAATATGGATGGAAGCGAAATGGAAGTATTGGGTCATAACTTCAGGAACAACTATGAAGTTGCTGTCGATTCCTATGGAACACTTTGGCAATCTGATAATGACGACGATGGCAATAGAGGGGTCAGAATCAACTATGTAATGGAATATGGTAACTATGGATATAAAGATGAATTTACAGGAGAAGGATGGAGAGTAAGGCGAACAGGTATGGCAGAAGATATTCCTACAAGACATTGGCATCAAAACGATCCAGGGGTTATACCTAACCTGTTACAGACAGGTGCCGGCTCTCCTACAGGTATGATCGTTTATGAAGGAACGTTGCTTCCCAAAAGATTCAGAAACCAAATGATACATTGTGATGCAGGACCTAGAATAGTTCGTGCTTATCCCACCGAAAATCAGGGTGCCGGATATCGTGCCATACAAGACACATTGGTTGCGGGAATTTCAGATCTTTGGTTTAGACCTTCTGATGTATGTGTGGCTCCGGATGGATCAATTTTTGTAGCTGACTGGTATGACCCAGGTGTGGGTGGGCATGATGTGGAAGATTTATCCCGAGGAAGGATTTTTCGAATAGCACCCAATACAAGCAATTACACAGTTCCTAATTTCAATTACGATACACCTGAAGGTGCCGTCCTAGCGCTCAAAAGCCCCAACTTAGGCATACGATATTTGGCCTGGACAGCGCTGGATAAAATGGATATCAATGCTGAAGCGGCATTAAAATCCCTATGGAATGATGAAAACCCCAGATTTCAGGCCCGAGCTCTTTGGCTTCTTGCCAGAATTGACAATAAAACCTCAGTATATATCAAACAGGGATTACAGCATAATGACCCAAATTTACGTATCACTGCATTGCGCATAGCAAGACAGCTAGATCCGGATAATATATTGACCTATGTGTCGCAATTAGTGAATGATCAGAGTCCTCAAGTACGAAGAGAAGCAGCAATAGCCCTGAGATTCGAAGGGAGTGAAGAGGGCGACAAACTTTGGACAGAATTAGCTAGACAGTATGAAGGGAATGACCGTTGGTACCTAGAAGCGCTAGGAATTGGTTCAGATTTATATGCAGACAAGCGATTTAAACATTGGATGATGGAAGCAGGTGCAGACTGGAATACACCTGCAAATCGTGATATTGTATGGCGTATACGCGCTAATGCAGCTATTCCCATGCTCACTCAGTTGGTGAAAGAGGAAGAACAGATAGATAATATGTACAGGTATTTTCGAGCCCTGGACTTCCATTCAGGTGAAGATACAGATCGTGCCTTACTCGCTTTGATTCAGGATAAAGATCATCCTGAATTTTCATCGATTCAGGCTGTTGCGCTAAGGCATATTCAAAGTTCCTCTATGAAAAAACACCCTGTAATCAAGCAGGTCCTGACAAATACACTATCTGAGCTAGATAGCAATGAGGACTATCTCTTCTTATTGGAGAAATATTTATCCTCTCTGTCTAAAAGTAGCTTGAAAGAGCAAATACCAAAACTAAAAGATATTGCCTTTAATAGTGAAGATAATGATATAATTAAGTCAGCTACTGCTATTATGCTGGAAGCTCCCTCTGGAAAACAATGGATAGCATCAGAACTCCGTTCCGGAGAAATTTTGAATAAGAAACGCCTGATGCAAAACCTTAGTCTAATACAAAGTCGAGAATCTATGGCCATGTTAGAGGGAATCATTGAGGACTCAGAAGCTACTATCACAGATCGACAAGCTGCCATACAGGCACTGGGAAATGGATGGAATGGCTCACACCGCCTGATGGAGTTACTGGAGAATGGACAAATTGATGAATCTCTTGTAGAAATAGCTGCAAATCGATTGATGACTGCCTGGGATGGCAATTTGAGAAAGGCTGCCATGCAATACCTCCCTCAATCCCAAGGACAAGATAACCCTCTGCCCCCTATCAATGAATTGGTAGTACTTGAAGGTAATGATCAAGAGGGCCAGCAAGTGTTTACACAAAATTGTAGTGTATGCCACATGGTAAACAGTGAAGGTGTCAATTTTGGACCTGATCTTTCTGAAATAGGAAATAAACTGTCTAAAGAGGCACTTTATGCTGCAATTTTACATCCTAGCGCAGGAGTAAGCTTCGGGTATGAAGGCTATCTAATCAAGACCTTGGATGACAATGTATATTCCGGGTTCATCGAGAGTGAAAATTCATCTGTACTAACCCTGCGTATGCCAGGAGGTATTTCCCAGGATATCGTCAAAGAAGACATTGCTTCCATGGAAGAGATTCCCCAATCACTCATGCCCGAAGGACTGCATCGTACCATGACCCAAGATGAATTGGTGAGTCTCGTGGAATATCTTTCTGGATTAAAAGCGAGTGAAGAACTGGCAGCTAATTAAGGCTATTTGTCAGATAACGCTTGATGCTGCATCAAGTGTTGCTCTGCTTGATAGATGTTTTCTATGCCTCGGAAAAATGCATCTTCTTGAAATGATATGCTGTCTATACCCGACTTAACTAAAAACTCTGTAAACTCTGGAAAGTCACTGGGAGCTTGTCCACAGAGTCCTACAGGGATACCCTCTTCTTTGGCCGCTGTAATGGTCATTTTTACCATACGCTTAACAGCTTCATTTCTTTCATCAAAAAGCTCACTGATGAATTCAGAGTCTCTATCCAATCCCAGTGTAAGCTGAGTGAGATCATTCGAACCAATAGAAAATCCATCGAATAGCTTAGCAAACTCACGAGCTAGAATAACATTACTGGGCAGTTCTATCATGATGTATACTTCAAGCCCGTTATGGGCTTTTGAGAGCCCAAAGGAAGAGAGCGTTTCCAACACTTTCTTCCCTTCCTCTAAGGTTCGGCAGAATGGAATCAATAATTTCACATTGTCAAGTCCCATTTGCTCAATAACCATCTTTACAGCCTGGCATTCGAGGTCAAAACCAGGCCTATACAGTTCGTGATAATATCTTGAGGCACCTCTGAATCCCAGCATGGGATTTTCTTCGTGTGGCTCAAACATGTCTCCTCCCAGAAGATTCGCATATTCATTTGTCTTGAAATCACTCATCCTTACAATGACTGGTTTTGGATAAAAAGCTGCGGCTATCATGGCGATTCCCTGCGCCAACTTTTCAACAAAAAACAATTTTTTATTTGAATAGCCTTTTGTAAATAATTCAATATTTGACAGAATATTTTGATCCTGAATCTGATCAAAGTTTACCAGCGCCATAGGATGAATCCCAATATGATGGCTGATCACAAATTCCATTCTCATTAATCCTATGCCTTCATGAGGAAGATGTGAAAGGAGAAATGCTTTGCCAGGATCACCTAATATAAGCATGGGTTTTACCCGTTGAGGTACAGGCAATTTATCTAACTCAAACTCATTTTCTTCCCATGCAAGCTGCCCCTCATATACCTTTCCCACACTTCCTTCCGCGCAGCTCAATGTGATATATTGACCATCTTCTATCACTTCTGTAGCATTGCCAGTCCCTACAATGGCTACAGTCCCCAACTCTCTTGCCACAATGGCTGCATGACTTGTCCTGCCTCCTCGCTCAGTAACAATCCCCCCTGCCTTTTTGAGAATAGGATCCCAATCTGGATTAGTAATGGGTGTGATCAGAATCTCTCCTGTCTGTAATTTATGTATATCTGAAGGTGATTTCAGTATTCTTGCCTTTCCACCTGCAATCTTATGCCCTAAACTGATCCCCTCTGTAAGAAGCTTTCCCGATTCATTCAGACTGTAAGTATGGAATGCTACACGATCTTTGTTAGAAGAAAATACTGTTTCTGGACGTGCTTGTACAATATATATCTTACCTGATAATCCATCTTTTGCCCATTCTATATCCATATGCCTTCCATAATGTTGCTCAATTTGATGGATCCATTTTGCCAATTCCAATACCTCTGTATCTGTGAGGATATATTGACTTCTCTTCTCTTCAGGAGTATCCAAATTGACTACTTTCTGGCCACTTTGGTCTTTGTCCGCATAAACCATTGTTTTTTCCTTTTCTCCCAGTTTTTTGCTAATAATAGGATTGGGATTGTTATATAGGGTAGGTTTAAAAATGAGAAATTCATCTACATTGACCTCTCCCTGAACCACATTCTCTCCCAAGCCCCATGCTCCAGTGATCAAAATACTATCTTCGAAACCAGAATCCGGGTCTATGGTAAAAGCAACACCCGAACAAGCTTTATCTGAACGTACCATTTGCTGAATACCTACAGAAATGGCAATTTTTTTGTGATCAAAACCTTGATCGAACCTGTACTTAATCGCCCTATCAGTATAAAGAGAGGCAAAACATTTTTTACACGCTTCGATTAGCTCCTGATCACCTTCAATGTTGAGATAGGTCTCTAGCTGTCCTGCAAAGCTAGCTGAAGGAAGATCTTCAGCCGTGGCACTGCTTCTAACAGCTAATTGCAATGGAGTACCGAGCTTCTCTATCAGCATATTATAACTATCGAGAATGTCTTTTAGTATATTACCTGGAATCTCTCCAGCTAATATAGCTGATCTTATACTTCCACCGATATGAGCCAGATTTGAAAATTCTTGGGTGTCTAGTTTTGAAAGTAATTCACTTATCTGATCAGCAAGATTATTAGCATTAATAAACTCCCAATAAGCCTTCACATCCGTTGCAAATCCATCCGGGACCAATATACCATGTTGGGATAAATGTTGAAATAGTTCTCCTAGTGAAGCATTTTTTCCTCCTACATCTTCAATCATAGTATTGTCAATCGAAGAGAACGGAATTGTGTAGTTCATGATATTTATTGTTTGGGGTTTAAATGCATACATCTCAATTGCTCTAGTAATAATGAGATGTACTGAAATACCTGGATTCAAATTACTAGACATTGTCAAATATCTGGAATATCATATCTATTCTTAAGAAGAAAATTCATTTACTCCTTTGATATTTATCATGCTTGATCCTAAGCTTGATCAGTATAGGTTAATTGTAGTTATACCATTTTGCACTGTGATAAATACCAATTTGGATCAGCTGATGATGTTACGTTGCCAAAAAAATGGCCTATTCCTTTAGATCAGATAAAAAGTGAAATACTAGTGTGGAATGCGGAAGAGGATGTTATGGTTGGAAATATGACGTATTATTTATACCCCCAATTGCAAAACGCTGATCTTGTAACAATACCTGAAGCAGGGCATATGTGGATAGTAGAACACCTAAGTGAAGTATTAGGAAGATTAATTGCTTCTACCTCTTAAACCCAAAGATATCATTTCTTTTCCAAAGTCTTTGAGGCTAAACATAAGCAAACATATAAATAAATAGATAAGAAATGAACATTACATTTTATGGCTATAATACTTTCATTATAGAATGGGAAGATAAAAAGATTGCAATAGATCCGGGAGGGAGTTTTTACCTGCCAGATTTCTTTAAGACGCTGATTCCAAAGTCAGAATGGCCTGGAGTTACGCATATATTTGTTACACATGGAGACCCCGATCATCATTGGCATACCGATAGAATGGCAAAAGTATCAAACGCCAAGGTCATTTGTAATGAACGAATGGTTAGAGACGTAAATGGTGAAAGGTTGATGTTAGGTCCCAGGAGTAAAGGATTGACGTTCAATGCACCTATTCAGAACCTCTATTTAGTTGAACTTGATCAGAAGATAGAACTGGATGGTATGCATATAACAGGTATTAAAGGGACACATGGCCCATTGACTATCAAGATGGGACCATTTTCTAAAACGTTGCATGAAGGCCCCACTGAAAGAATGGGATATGGAGAAATGGGATTCCAAATAAGCTATCAAGAAAGAACTATTATCAACCTGGGAGATACAATCCTTCATGAAAAAGAGTGGCAACAATTAGATCCACCATATATATTGATGCTACCTATTGGAGGTAAAATTCCAGGAAATACAATGGACGAAATAGACGCATTAAGGGCAGTAGAAATTATACAACCTGAAATCGTAATTCCCGTTCACTACAATTGCCCTGGTCTTTTCAATAAATGCTATAATCCTGCGGATGATGAGATGTTCCAACAAGAGATTGATAAGATGAAAATACGTTGCATTATTATGAAAGAGGGTGTTTCAATTACTATATAATGTGTTTGATCATGAAGTATTACCAAGGATGTATACACTTACTCCGATCTCAAACTATTCACAGGGTTAGCATTTGAAGCCCAGAGGGTCTGTGCTAGCATTGATATGAGCGCAATAGAAAATATTATCCCCCCCGAGAGCAAAAACAACCATGCTGACAATTCTATCCTGTGTGAATAGGATTCAAGCCAACTATCCATAAGGTATATAGCTATAGGAATGCCAATCACAAATGATATACTAATAAGTACAATAAAATCTTTAAGGATATAGAAAGTCAATCGAAATGCGGATGCTCCAAGAATTTTTCGTATACCTATTTCTTTTTTTCTTGATTGTAAGGAATACAATGTAAGCCCAAATAATCCGATACAAGCAATGACAATTGAAATAATGGTAAAAATATTGATCAGACGTTTTAATCTCTGATCTGCCTGATATTGACGATGATAAAATGTATCAAGGAAAAAATATTGGAAAGGATATTGAGGAAACCAGGCTTTCCAAACTTTCTCTGTATGTGTGATGACTGACGAGACATCACCTGCATCAATTTTCAAGGAAATATACCCAAACCAAGAGGGATTTATCAATATGAGTGTAGGATCTATACGAAACCTGGGAGACAGGTGATGATAATCTTGATAAACACCAATAATGGATAATTCTTGGCCATTCCATCCTGCCACTATTTTCTTTCCCAGTACGGATTCTCCTACCTCCCATCCCATAACACCGAGTAAAGCTTCATTAACCAGAATTCCATTTTCCTGGTCTTGCTGTGAAGCACTTTTGAAATTTCTTCCTATAACGAGATCTATATCAAATGTGTGGAGAAAATCTTCATCTACAGAAAAATAAGAAAATTCCCTTCCTACACCTTCTGGAACTCCTTCGGGAAACATGATTCCCCCTCCCCTACCCGCTCCGGGAATACGGCTTGAAGCACTCACAGATTCTACATCAGGATTTTTACCCAACTCTTCTTTTAAGTAACTATAGGATTGAGACATTGCACTACTTGGAGGAGCTGATGCGTCTATAACTAATACTTGATCCTGATCAAATCCCAGGGACTTATTTTGCATATAAGTAAGCTGTCGGGAAATTACCAGGCTTGATACAACTAATATTAATGAGATGGCAAATTGGAATACCATTAAGGACTTTCGTAATACTTGCTTTCCCGACTGACCAATGTGAAGACCACTCAAAACTTGAAGGGGCCTAAAAGCGGACAATAACCAGGCAGGATATGAACCAGCCAACATACCAAGTAGTATTGCTATGCCTACATACATCGCCACATATTTTACCGCAAGCAGGTCTTCAATTAGCACTTGTTTACCAGATAGCTGATAGAACATATTGAGCATCATAGTGGCTGTCACTAGACCAATACCCAATGCTAACAGAGAAACCAGTACAGATTCTGTTAAAAATTGTCCTATCAGTGTATTTCTTTTTGCACCTATCACTTTCTTTACTCCGACTTCTTTTGCTCTATCCAAAGACCTTGCGGTAGAAAGATTGATAAAATTTATACCTGCTAATATTAACAACAACAAAGAAATTGCTGAGAGGATATATACAGTTTCAATACTTCCTGTAACCCCTGCCTGGTCACCTCTTTTAGAATATAAATAAACATCTGTAAAACGCTCAACACCTAAATTGACTTCTATTCCTATTTCTTCCATTTTCTCCCCAAAATTATCTGTCACCAAATCTCTAATTGATAGTTCGAATTCCCTTGACTGCACATTGGGATCAAGTACTATATAGGTGTATACCCAATAATTCAGCCAATCATAAACATTAGGAGGACTCATAGCATCCCAGGTAGTATAAGACAATAATAGGTCAAAAGAGATATGTGAATGCTTGGGAGGGTCAGAAACTATTCCAGTAATCTGATATAATATTGAATCACCTATCGTTAGCGTTTCCCCTATCACATCATCCGTTCCGAAATATTTCTGGGCAAGGCTCTCAGAAATAACGGCTGTGTAAGGCTCATCCAAACAAGTCTTAGGGTCTCCTTCTAATAGATCAAATGAAAATACAGAAAACAGTGAAGACTCTGTAAAATATATTTCGGGTTCATCAAATTCCTGATTAACCTTGACTTGAAGCGACCATCGGGAAAACATTCTCACCATATCTGTAACTTCATCATACTTCTCTTCAGCTATTGGGCCTATCATTCTACTACTTTTGGCACTACCTTCTGCAGGAGAGTCTGTCATTTTATTATCCGTAACAATTCTAAATATGTGATCCCCCTTGTTGTGAAAGCTATCGTATGTCAATTCATCTTGTACATAGTGAAACATCAAGATACTGGCTCCGAAACCTAATGCCAGCCCCAGGATATTGATAATACCAAATATGGGTTTTCGCTTTAATATTCTTAGGAAAAGGGTAAATGAGTGTTGAAGCATAATCGAAGAAGGATTTAAAGAAGGAGCAATGCGCTGTGATCTAATAAAATACGGCCTTAAGTATGAAAAAGCAGTCCAAAATAGCTTCCTGTTAGTTATTTGAGTATCCTGAGTTTCATTTAGCTTTTGTGCCCATTCTTCTAAATCTCCCAGAATCTCTTCATGAAATCGTTTATTGCAAAGCAACTTAATGCTTTTTACCAGCCATGTTGGGAGTATTTCAGGTGAATTAGGCATCAGTCTATGGCAATTTGAAAGGCATTACCTGGTATTTGCTTCCACATCCTTTGGCGAAGATCTCGTACATTCAATAGTGCTTTCTGACCTGCTAACGTCACTTGGTAACACTTCTTGCGTTTACCTCCACGTTTCGATGTAGCCTCACTCCATTCGGATTCTAGAAATCCCTTATCCTCAAGACGATTACAAGCTGCGTGTACGGCACCCATACTAATGGATCGATGGGTCTGTTGTTCGAGTTCTTCCTTGATAGACAAACCATATGCATTGCC
>CAZZEC010000140.1:0-16147 GCA_964652565.1 uncultured Bacteroidia bacterium | reverse complement strand
TCTGTTACAAACCATCCTAAAAACGTGATCAAAAATGTAGAAATGGCCATAAAGTAATAATTGCTAGCTGGATTTACAGTATAGCCAGGGATTTCCGACACGGCAGCTTCTTGAGATAGTCCTGCTAATAACGGATCAACAGTTCCCAACAACAAATTGGCACTATACCCTCCTGACACGCCTGCAAAGGTTGCTGCCATCCCTACAATAGGATGCCTTCCAGCTGCCAAAAAGATAATAGCTCCCAATGGGACAAGTAATACATATCCTACCTCACTTGCCGTATTTGATAGCACACCAGCAAAAACCAACACTACCGTGAGTAATCTGGCGGGAGCTCTTAACACTAACAGTCTTAATGCTGCACCTATCAATCCACTTCCTTCGGCAATTCCTATCCCCAGCATAGCAACTAATACAGTACCTAGTGGGGCAAATCCGGTGAAATTATCCACCATGCTGGTCAAGATCCAGTGTATCCCAGATACAGATAACATATTCACAGGTTGTATAATATCGCCTGAACGAGGATGTAAAGCTTCTACTCCCGTCCAGGTTGTAACCCCTGAGAGGAAAATGACTAGCAACGACAATATGGCAAATAATGTCGCTGGATGTGGCAATGCATTTCCTCCACGCTCAATCACTGTCAGAAACTTATCTACCCACTTTTGTTTTGTCTGCATGTTTGAATTGTTTTTTGTAAAATACCTACGATAGAACGCTGGCAATTTCTATTGTTGTAGCATATAACTACATGCAATGTTGTTCCCTGAATATTCCAACCAAATCTTCAAGATACAAATACAAATTAATTGTTGAAATACTCACATAAATAACAGCCTATACAAAAAGTGGAATTTACCTTAGCGATGATCAAGAATTTTATTTCGTAGCAACACAGGAACTTGAAGTTATATAGGTACATATCAACAGTAGCAACAAACAACTACAATATTTTAAGGGAGAAATTTCAGACAGAAAGCATATTGGAAAGTGGTATCAGGTATTTCCAATTCCTTATACACAAGGTGAGCCCAGACTTATTACCAGCTTATACTTCTTGTAAAACCGGCAATTTCTACTTCAGCCTCAGTATCACAAGCACCTTGACCAAAATCTACAACCCTGGTTTGTTTCTTTTCCGGTGTAAAAGCAATCACTCCTCCCAGTGTATGTGGACAACTTAAAGAAATCGCCAAAGGCTGAAGCATGGAAACATCAAATGGTATATTGTTACTGGCAACTCCTTGAGAATCACCTGATATATAAAATATGTCATCATCTATCTCCAACGTCTGCATACCAACCTCCCAGCGAATGGTCTGATTAGCACTCCAGAAGATCTTCGCATCATCCGAGATTATATGTGCATCCAATACCTTATTATGGATAGAAAAACCCGTTCTATTATCCATTGGGGCTTTTTGAAGTATCTGCTCAAATTCAAAGGATAACATTTTCCCAGTTTGTGTTTTTACCCCATAGTCAATGGGTGTAATGACAACGCTAGATTCAGGTTGATTCCATTTTCCTTTGAATAAGCCTACCAGTTTTCCAGATCTTACCTTACCGTCTATGCAACTACAATTCTCTCCAAAATCTATATACATGCGCGTAGAATCACTGGTTAAAGCTTCAATCCCAATAGTAGAACACAATGAAAGAAGACCGCTCATTTCTATTTGTTGGTTCAATCCATCACTCATTATCGCACCTAAATGAAACATGAGGGCGATTTGATTGAACTCATGCTGGACATTGGCGTAATCAAGCGCTGAGGTAATCTCGTGATCTAAGACCAAAGGATCATCACTACAAGATACCATTCCTGCTAACAATACAATACTGAGTACTTGGCAAATAATTGGAAGCTTTATCATATCTCAGGGGTTTATTTATATATCCTGACCCCATTTTATAGCTTCCGTTTAATCCACCATGAACCAATATTCAGTAGAATAAACGAAGAATGATTAACCGTGAACTTTTCCTATGCAACCGTGAAGTACAACTTGTGAGACTCTCCTTATTTACTGTTGATGGGAAAGTCTTTTTTCATTGATTAGAAGTTGCCACTTCCATGCTGAAGCCATCATATCTTCTATACCCCTTGTGGCTTCCCAACCGAGCTTCTCCTTTGCCAAACTACTATCACTGTATATGGCACTCACATCGCCTGGTCTCCGATCTCCAATGATATAGTTAAGTTTTTGTTCCGTAACATTTTCAAAGGCATGTATTGCTTCCAATACTGTCACCCCCTGGCCTGATCCCAGGTTAAATACTTCATAATTTGATGTATTTTTTCCTTGGATCAAATAGTCCATAGCTTTTAAGTGTGCGTCTGCTATGTCTGTTACATGAATATAATCTCGAATACATGATCCATCTCTAGTGGGATAATCACCGCCAAAAACTGTCAATTGAGGAATGATTCCTGAAGCGGTCTGTGTAATGACAGGAACCAGATTATTAGGCCTGTTAATAGGATCTTCTCCATTCAATCCAGTATCATGAGCTCCCACTGGATTAAAATACCTCAATGAAATGGCTTTTTGATCTTCAGTAGCATGAATAAAATCCCTAATAATTTCCTCCCCTACCAATTTCGTATTTCCATAAGGAGATGCAGCTCGTGAAAGTGGAGTTTCCTCTGTCACAGGCAATTGACTGATTTCTCCATATACAGTACAGGATGAAGAAAATATTATATTTTTTACTCCAAATTTTTTACAACATGTCAACACATTGATCAATCCCAAAAAGTTATTTCGATAATATTTCAAAGGTTGGGCTACAGACTCTCCAACAGCCTTTAATGCAGCAAAATGAATAACACCTACAATATCATCATATTGTTGAAACACAGTTTCCAATTCGGATAAATTAACTAAATCCACATGATGATTAGGGATCCTTTGGCCCGTAATTTGTTCGATTCTATCCTGAGTTTCAACTGAAGAATTTACACAATTATCAATTGAGACAGGCTGGTATGTTCCTTTGTTGAGCAGTTCTATGATAGTATGAGACCCTATATAGCCCATACCACCAGTTACAAGAATTGTTGACATATGGTGGTTTTATCTCAAAGATAAATTATTGAAAGATTGATTGTATCACAATAGTATGATCTTACTATATTATTGAATGAGTGAAAATATTTCAATCCTGAATGGCGCTTACATATAAATGAATGGGTTCTTCCTTTGAAAGTTTTAATAATTGAAAAGCATCCCCTTGATTAACTGCTATTTCTAACAGTCCATGACTTCCTTTAAGTGCTAGTAGTTCTCCAATAGGACTCATGGAATATGTTTCCGTTAGTGAAAACTCATATTGTTTAACCCGAACTAACCCTGACACTTTTTGAGGTAACAAGATTGAAGTTATCACATTTCCAAATATATCTACATGCAATATTTTTCCTGTATAGTTTCCAGGGTTATTTACCTGAACAAAGGGTGTATGTGGAATAGTATATCGCAGTGGTTTTCCAAAAGATGGTAATGGTTTATTGAGTGAAAGATGAGCAGCAACAGGAGCGAATATATCTCTCCCGTGAAATGTATGACTTACATGAGGTAAAAAATATCTTTCCTCAGTTACCCTGTACACACTCCAATTATCTCCTAAATCACTGGCAACTAAATCCATAAGTCCATTATCAGGAGCCACAAAGTAGTAATGCTTGGATTGACACACAAGAATATCCCGATCTGAACCAACACCCGGATCTACCACGCACACAAAAATTGTTGAATCAGGAAAAAATTTGTACGCATTCCAAAGTACAAATGCTGCAGCAGAGATATCCTGAAAAGGTATCTCATGTGTAAGGTCGATAATATCAATATGGGGATGTATTTGCTTGATTACACCTTTCATTATACCTACATATCCATCCCTATTGTGGAAATCCGAGAGTAAAACGATCATATTTGTTTGTTAACAGTAACTGATAGAAAAGTATATTAACACATTACTGCTAGCCCAATGACATACAAAATTGATTTAGTTATCTAAATTTATGTTAGAATTTTATAACTCTAAGAAAGCCCCTTCATTTTTGTCACTATTTTCTTTACTAAGTGTCAATTAAACAAGTTACTACATTTGTTAGTAACATAGAACGAATAGCATGTCATTCTATGGAGATCATACAAGATAAATCAAATCTACTCGCTCAGGTGAAAGAAGTAGAAATTTTTCAGGATATCCCCTCTGAAGAACTTCAGTGGATGATTGATCGCTGTGAATATCGATACTATACTAAGGGTGAATTTATTTTTGAAAAGGGTGAAAATGTTGAATACATGGTATTAACATTGGAAGGAGAATGGATTTTTAAGCTAGAGAGAGACGGAGCCATGAGAGAATTTGCACAATTCAGCAAAGGGAATATTACAGGCATGCTTCCCTATTCCCGATTAAAAAAAACTACGGGTTATGGTCAGGTTATTGAAGATTGCAAGTTGCTTGCTTTACACAAACAACACTTTCCCGAGTTAGGAATAGTAAGTCAATCGATCATGCAGACCTTGGTACAAGTAATGACAACACGAGTAAGAGAATTTGAACAATACAATACTCAACAGGAAAAGCTTGTAGCTTTAGGAAAATTATCAGCCGGGTTGGCACATGAACTCAACAATCCTGCGTCCGCGATGATTAGAAGTGCTGATGAGCTGAGAAAAAACCTCCACCAATCTCCTGAGAGATTTAAGGGGATCACCAAAACAAAAATGAATGATGAGCAAATAGAAAAGATTGCTCAGATCGTATTTTCCAAAATTGATAGCGCGTATGTATGTAAATTATCCATGATAGAAAAGCAGGACCTTGAAGATGATTTTGTTGACTGGTTGGAAGATCATGGAGTGGAGGATGGAGAGGACATTGCTGTAACTTTCATTGAATCGGGATTTGAATTGGATGAGATGGATCAGATTGAAGACATCATGCAGGGAAATGGTTTAGGCAATCTACTATGGTGGATGGAAACGACATTTAGCAACGAACGATTGATCAAGGAGATACAAGAGTCTGCCGAAAAAATCAGCAAATTAGTGCAAGCGGTCAAAGGATATTCTCACATGGACAGGGGCCAGGATAGGGAATATGTAGACATCCATGACGGGATACGAAGTACGCTAATCATGTTGAAACACAAACTCAAAGACAAGCGAATTCAAGTTTTGGAAGATTTCGATGAGTCTCTGCCTAAAGTAAATATATTTGTAGGTCAAATGAATCAGGTATGGACTAATTTGATCGACAATGCCATTGATGCAATGGAAACAGGAGGACAATTAACCATTAACACTTATCGCAGACGCGCAGACATTATTATTAATATCAAAGATAATGGTTCTGGCATACCAGAGGACATCCAAAATCAAATATTTGAACCGTTTTTCACAACCAAACCTATGGGTCAGGGAACGGGAATGGGTCTTGATATTGTACACAAAATTATCCGTCTCCACAAAGGAGAAATCGATTTAGTATCACAACCCGGAGAAACCACTTTTTCAATCTGTTTACCTATTGACAAAGGATGAAAAAACCAATAATCTTTTCTATCGATGACGATGAACAGGTACTGAGATCCATTAAAAGAGATCTTAGAACTGAATTTAAACAACTCTATCGAATTGTAAGTACTTCTTCGGCCAACGAAGCACTTGAATCACTTCCAGAATTAAAAAAAAGGGGGGAAGAAGTTGCATTATTTATTTCCGATCAACGCATGCCGGAAATGATCGGGGTAGATTTCCTCGAAAAAGCCAAAAAATTCTATCCTGCAGCAAAAAGAGTGTTACTAACTGCCTACTCTGATACTGACGCAGCCATCAAGGCTATTAACGAGGTACAATTAGATTATTACCTACTTAAACCTTGGGATCCACCGGAAGAACGACTATACCCAGTAATTAATGACCTGCTGGATGAATGGCAAAGCAATCACGTACAGGATTTTCAGGGTATTAAAGTACTGGGGTATCAATATTCACCCAAGTCACATGAGATCAAAGACTTCCTGGCAGGTAATTTAGTCCCTTATGAATGGATTGATGTAGAATCTAATCCTAAAGCTAAAGAGCTGCTGGCCCTTCACCAATGTGAAGAGCGATTACTTCCTATCGTTATATTCGAAGATGGGAGCAGCCTTGCACAACCAACGTTAAGCGATATTGCTTCTCATGCAGGTCCCACTATTGAGGCAAAAGTCGACTTGTATGATGTAGTAATCATTGGAGCAGGACCCTCTGGTTTGTCAGCTGCTGTTTATGGAGCATCGGAGGGATTAAAAACACTATTGGTTGAACGAAGAGCACCTGGTGGTCAGGCAGGTACCAGTTCACGGATCGAAAATTACCTGGGATTCCCCAAAGGATTGAGTGGGTCTGATCTTACCAGAAGAGCAGTTACCCAGGCTACAAGATTTGGCACAGAGTTTCTTGCCCCTAGAGAAGTGACAGGTATTCAAACGAATGGAGCATACAAGACACTTGTTTTGGACGATGGGAGTAACATTAATACTAAAAGTGTAGTTATAACGACAGGAGTAGATTATCGCAAACTCAATACAAAAGGCATCAATGACTTCACGGGAGCCGGAATCTATTATGGTGCAGCTATGACTGAAGCCAATGCCTGCAAAAATAAGCAAGTATTTGTGGTAGGTGGCGGAAACTCAGCAGGCCAGGGCGCAGTATATCTCTCACAGTTTGCAGAAAGCGTAACTATTCTGGTGCGAAAACCTGATCTTAGTACTTCTATGTCATCGTATTTAATAGATCAAATCAACGGAATAGATAATATACATGTACAAAGCAGAAGTCAGATCATAGAAGCACTGGGAAATGAACATCTGGAATGTTTGAGAATTGAGAATTTAGATAGCAACAATGTACAGGATGTTCACGCAGATGCATTATTTATTTTTATAGGGGCCAGACCTTATACCGATTGGATACACCTCGAAATCATTCGCAATAATAAGGGTTTCCTTGAAACGGGAAGAGACTTGTATAAATATGATACATTTAAAAAAATATGGAATATAGGTCGTGAACCCTATCTACTGGAAACATGTCAACCTGGAATTTTTGCAGCAGGAGATGTTAGAGCTGGCGCTATGAATCGAGTGGCTTCTGCAGTCGGTGAAGGAGCCATGGCCATTAAATTTGTTCATCAATATTTATCGGAAATTTAATCTATCATTATCATTTTAAATGCAAGATTTACTCTCAAAATATCATAGCGTAAGAAAGCATAGTGAAAATATTTGCCAACCCTTAAATGCGGGAGATTATGCAGCACAGCCTATCGTAGATGTAAGCCCTCCTAAGTGGCACTTAGCACATACCACCTGGTTTTTTGAAACTTTCTTACTAAAAACTCTATGTAAAGAATACAAGCCCTTTCACGAACGGTATGGATACCTTTTTAATAGCTATTATGAACATGAAGGAGAACGAGTCAAACGAGATTTGAGAGGTACGCTGATAAGACCTTACACTGAAGAGATATATGCTTACAGAGCGCACGTGGATCAATATATGGATACTTTTCTTCAAAATGGGGGAGTGAATAAAGAAGTGGAAGATATGATCATTCTAGGTCTCAATCACGAGCAACAACATCAAGAGTTATTGATCACAGATATCAAATATACGTTTGCGCAAAATCCCCTTTATCCTGTATATCGTGATGACTGGGAAGAACTGGTACCTGAAAATCAACCCACAGAATATATACCTGTGAAAGGGGGTATTTATGAGATCGGATTTCAAGGAGAGGGGTTTTGTTTTGATAATGAATTAGCAAGACACCAAGTCCTGCTGGAGGATTTTCAAATCAGAAATACACTCGTTACCGCTGGAGAATATATAGCGTTTATCGAAGACGGTGGGTACGAACAATTTCAATACTGGCTCATGGAAGGTTGGGAATGGGTAAAAAACGAGGGCATACAAGCACCAGAATATTGGCATAAACAAGATAATCAATGGTATATTTTTACTATGAATGGCCTAAAACCCGTAAATATTCAAGCACCGGTCATTCACATTAGTTATTATGAAGCTGACGCTTATGCCAATTGGGCAGGTAAAAGATTGCCAACAGAATTTGAATGGGAAGCTGCATGTTCTCTGATTGAATACGGATTGGCCTGGGAATGGACCGCCAGTGCATATTTGCCTTATCCAAGATTCCAAAAGGCACCCGGAGCAATTGGAGAGTATAATGGTAAATTTATGATCAATCAGATGGTACTCCGGGGAGGTTCTGTTGCTACTCCACAGGGACATGCAAGACCTACCTATCGAAATTTTTTCCATCCTGATAAAAGGTGGCAATATGCAGGAATTCGTTTGGCGCAGTGATCTATTCACAAACATGCACTTTACAATAATCAGTTGATCATATTATGCATTTATTATATATTACAACGATTTTTAATTACTTATTGAATCCATTTATCAATAATTAAGGCTTATATATTTATTACAGAAATATATTCGGGATATAGAATATAACATATCCTACACTTGATCTGTCGATATATCAAAGTTCAACGCAAAGACTATCAACCGATACTCCATATATGATTATTTACGAACCTAATAAACACTTTTGGGGAGATATAGTACATCTATCCCGCAGCTGGACCATGGTCAAAATTGTAAGAGGCGTATTGGCTATAGGGTTATTTTCCCTCTTAGTTTGCCTTCCTGTCACCTACTTTGGGTGGGAAGAATATGTATTAATGGATGAAGGGATCTTTTCATTCCTGGGAGTGGTACTGAGTATTTTATTGGTTTTTCGTACCAACTCGGCCTATGATCGATGGTGGGAAGGCAGAAAACAGTGGGGAGCATTGGTCAATCATTGTAGAAATATGGCCATAATGATTCATTCCACATTCCCTAAAGCCGATGTAGAAAGCAGAAAATATCTGGGGGAAAGAATTGCTAATTTTTGCTTTGCATTCAAAGAACATCTCAGAAAAGGAGCTAAACTGGAAGAGCTCATACTGCTCGACGAAGACGAGACCAAGCTCTATCAAAGTAAAAATCACCTACCTAACTTTATTTCGTTAGAAATTCACCAAAAAGTCAATCAAGTCTATAGGGATGAACAAATTACCCTGGGTGATTATCTTAATATAAAACCTCACTTACAAGCCTTACTAGACATTTTAGGTGCATGTGAAAGGATAAAAAAGACGCCTATACCCTTCTCATATGCTGTATATATCAAGATTTTTATCCTTGCTTATGGTATATTTCTTCCATTTGCACTTGTAGAGACTTTTGGCTTATGGACTGTACTTATTGTAATGTTTGTCTTTTTTGCCTTTTTAGGAGTGGAATTACTCGCCGAAGAAATTGAAGATCCTTTTGGCCTGGATTGCAATGATCTGCCCACCGGAGATATTTCGCATACAATCAAGAAAAACATATTTGAAATCCTGGAAATACGTAAATCAGGGCTAAAAATAGCAGATCATGATCTATATGAGAAAGTTCACTAGGTTATAGGTATTGTCCAAATCTTCTAATATTCTAATATTCTACACTAAACATTTTTATGTCTGAATTTGAACGCGATGTTAAGTCGGGATTAACTGCCAAGCCAAAACATTTATCCTCCAAGTATTTTTACGATGCTGAAGGAAGCAAAATTTTTCAGCGGATTATGAAATTGGATGTCTACTATCCCACTGACAAGGAATACGAAATTTTAGATACTCAAAAGGCACGGCTTCTCAAACACTTTCAATCCCAAAATACCCCTTTTGACCTTATTGAACTCGGAGCTGGAGATGGCTTAAAAACCAAGGTATTACTGAAATACTTTGTTGAACAAGAAGCTAATTTTCGCTACAGCCCAATAGATATTTCTCATACAGCATTAGATCAATTACACGATGACTTAAAAGAAGCCTTTCCGAACCTTACAGTACAGGCGCATGCTGGTGATTATTTTACAGCCCTGGAAGAGTTACAACACAAGAACGGTTACAGGAAAATCCTCTTATTCATGGGAGGTAATATTGGAAATTTTTCCCTTAAAGAAGCACAATCCTTTTTGTGTAAGATCAAGCAATATATGGACCCTGGAGATCTATTAATCATTGGCATGGATTTGCGAAAGGATCCTAGAATAATACTGGAAGCTTATGATGACCCTGAAGGTATCACCAGAGATTTCAATATCAATTTACTTCTTAGGATGAATAGAGAACTGGGTGCAAACTTCGATGTCAACACATTTACCCATTATCCTTTTTACAATATTGAAACTGGGGAAGTACGCAGTTATTTAGTGAGTAAGATATCACAAGATATCTGGATTGATAAACTCAATCTCTCCATCCATTTTGATGCATGGGAGTATATTCACACTGAGATTTCCAAAAAATACTCTATTCCAGAGCTGGAAAAACTGGCTTCATCTTGTTTATTTGAAGTCATCGATCACATCACCGATAAAGATGAGTACTTTGTAAACACCATCTGGGTTAAGCCTTGAGTGAACTATTGTATTGAGATGCAAGTACACATGTAGCGAGCCTGTACAACACTCTTGCTCCTACATTTCCATCCCATTCATGTCCCAAACCAGCCACTTCACAGAGGTCAAAACCGATAATGGTTCTTCCACTTTTTACCAACAAATGCAACAGAAACATCGCTTCCTGAAAAGACAAGCCCCCTGGCACGGGCGTACCAGTGTGAGGGCAAAACTCAGGCTGCAACCCATCTATATCAAAACTTATATATACCTTTTCGGGAAGGGGCTCAATGATATCCTCACACACTTTTTTCCAGGTTTCCCCTTCAAACAATCTCCTTTTCATTTCTTCATCCCAATATACATGAACCCTTTCTGCAGGGCTTTTGGCAAATGTTACTTCTTCCTCGCACATATCTCTGATTCCAACCTGTACTAAGCAGTTCAATTGCGGTAGCTTTAATGCCTCATAGAATATAGAAGCATGTGAGAATTCAAAGCCTTCGTATGCTCTTCTTAAATCCATGTGCGCGTCTATCTGAAGTACCCCAAAAGTGTCGTACCGCTCTGATAGTGCCCTCATTAATCCTAAGGGTACGCTGTGTTCTCCACCAATTACCCCAACTAATTTACCACTGTCTAATAAAGAACAGCTTTGATCATATACCCAGTCGTGTAATCGCTGATGCGTAGTATGTATCTGCCTAACGATATCGATCATGTCTTCCTGCTCTGAGAACTTTCCTCCAGATTCAAGGAAATCTATATACTGCTCGGCTTTAGCTCTCAACGTTGAATTAATAGTCTTCCACTCTGGATCTGAGGGTCTGACAAAAATACCTTCACGCCAAGTGTCTGGAAATTCGCGAAGGTAAAGATCCAGTTGCGATGATGCCTGTAATATATTTTCAGGACCAGTAGAAGTCCCTGCCTGATAGGATACAGTGACATCCCAGGGTACTGATATGCATACCAATTTTGACTCTTCTTCACTAAAAGGTAATCCGATAAAGTGGCCATTTCTTAGTCCCACTCCGTTGGGATCAAAATTATTTAGGTCGTATGCTGAAGACATCGCGATAAAAGCTTGTATTATATGATGAAAAAATAGATTATTGCAAGTTTAACGCATAATGTTGATACTTAAGCAGAGTTTTTCTCACTCACTTTTACAATTTAATAATACAACAATATATATTCATCCATGTCAAAGATTCTGATCATCGGAGCAGGAGGAGTCGGAAGAGTTGTCACGAAAAAATGTGCTGACCTTCCGGAAATTTTCTCAGATATAATGCTAGCAAGTAGAACCCTATCCAAATGTGAGGAGATAGCCCATGCTGTGGGCCAGGGAAGGGTAAAAACAGCGCAAGTCGATGCTGAAAATATACCTGAACTAGTTTCACTTATACGATCTTTTCAACCGGACTTAGTCATTCATGTAGCGCTTCCCTACCAAGATCTAACTATCATGGAAGCGTGTCTTGAAACAGGTGTACACTATCTGGATACTGCTAATTATGAGCCTAAAAATGAGGCAAAATTTGAATATAGCTGGCAGTGGGCATATCGAGATAGATTTAAAGAAAAAGGTCTTACAGCCATCCTGGGTTGTGGATTTGATCCAGGTGTGACGAGTATATTTACTGCATATGCAGCCAAACATCACTTTGATGAAATTCAAATGCTGGATATTGTAGATTGCAATGGCGGGGACCATGGTAAAGCATTTGCCACAAATTTTAATCCGGAAATTAACATACGCGAGATCACGCAAAAAGGTAAATACTGGGAAAACGGTCAATGGATCGAAACAGAACCTCATGAAATCTTTAAAGATCTGACCTATCCGAATATAGGTATTAAAAGATCATATCTTATTTATCATGAGGAACTTGAATCACTCGTAAAAAATTTCCCTTCTATTCAAAGGGCTCGTTTTTGGATGACCTTTGGAGAAGAATATCTCACACATCTCAGGGTCATACAAAATATAGGTATGGCGAGCATTGATCCTGTTGAATACAAGGGTATAGAGATCATACCATTACAATTTCTAAAAGCTGTTCTTCCAGACCCTGGAGAGTTGGGAGAAAATTATACGGGTGAAACTTCTATTGGGTGCCGTATTAAGGGTATTAAAGATGGAAATACTCAAACATACTATATTTGGAATAATTGTAGCCATGCTGAAGCCTATAAGGAAACAGGTACGCAAGGGGTTTCATACACTACAGGAGTTCCTGCTATGATAGGCGCCAAGATGTTGCTAACTGGAGAATGGACTGGAGCAGGAGTTTTTAATGTCGAGGAGTTTAACCCTGATCCTTTTATGGAAGATCTACATATATATGGACTTCCCTGGAATGAACAATTGGGAGTTGATCTCGAACTGTAATCACCTATTTTTTATCACTTATTTGCAAGTAAATATATATGGAGATAGATCTGTATAATCTCCCCTCGCCCTGTTTTGTATTGGAAGAAGAACTGTTGTTAAAGAACCTTGGGCTCATGAAACAGGTGCAACAGGAAGCAGGGGTAGATATCATTCTGGCTTTAAAGGGATTTGCTATGTGGAGTACCTTTCCTCTTATACGAAACTATTTAAAAGGTGCCACGGCCAGTTCTTTAAATGAGGCAAGATTATGTGTGGAAGAAATGGGAACATTAGCACACACATATTGTGTAGCTTATCATCCAGAAGAATTTCAGGAAATACTTCAATTGAGCAGCCACATTACATTTAATTCACTGTCAGAATTTCACCGTTATCAACCCCAATTAACTACTTATAAAGGAGCAGTCTCATGTGGAGTAAGGATTAATCCTGGATACTCAGATGTTGAAACTGATCTATATAACCCGGCGGCACCTGGATCTCGGTTAGGTGAAACAGCAGCAGCTTTTAGTGGGAAAATACCTCAGGGAATAGAAGGATTACACTTTCATACCTTATGTGAATCCAGTTCTTACAGCCTTGAAAAATTATTGTATGAGGTTGAAAAACAATTCAGTGATCTCATCCCTCATCTCAAATGGGTGAATATGGGTGGAGGCCATCTGATGACCCGAAAAGATTATGATGTACAACATCTGATCCGACTACTCAAAGATTTTCAATCACGGTATCAAGTAGAAATCATTTTGGAACCCGGAAGTGCAGTAGCATGGGATACCGGTTTCTTAGTAGCTACGGTGTTGGATATTACAAATAGTCAAGGCATTACTACCGCCATCTTAGATGTGTCGTTTACCGCACATATGCCCGACACCTTAGAAATGCCCTATCGCCCCAGAGTAAGAAATGCAATTGATCCCGAAGAGGGCAAACCCAGCTACCGGCTTGGAGGAGTAAGTTGTTTGGCAGGAGATTATTTAACTGAATATACCTTTGACGAGGAATTGGCAATTGGGGACCGCATCATCTTTGAAGATATGATCCATTACACTATGGTCAAAACTACCATGTTTAATGGAGTGAAGCATCCATCTATTGCCATTGCCAGAACAGATGGTCATATCGATGTTGTCAGAACTTTTAACTACGAAGACTATAAAAACAGACTCTCTTGAATTGGAATACGAATTACCTATTTCTATGTATCTAATCTGGAATAAAGCATTACTACAGATCTAGGTCCAACGCGATAGCTATCCCCCTCAACTCTTGGTGCTTTATCGAGATCCAAAATTTCATTAGGTGATTTTATGGATGTGTCAATTACTCTAAACCATTTAGTATGGGAAGCAAAAGAAAGCGCCGGAATTCGGAAATCAAGTCCTTCCCAAAAAGAATTTAGCATCACGTGAATTTTATCCTGTTCATGTGCATTGTGCAACGTATAGGCAAGCGAATGCGAATTTTCCCCCCAATCTGGATGCATGGGATCTACTCCATGCCAGTCTAACCCAAATGAATCAACAGCATGTCCATGGACCCAATAGGTTTGCTGCAGAAACGGTTCATACGATTGTATAAAATGGATTAATTTTTTGCAAAATAAGAGTAAATCCCCGTGTTTTTCCACTAACGACCAATCAAACCAACTAATTTCATTATCCTGACAATAAGCGTTATTATTACCTTGCTGAGTTCTCCTGACTTCATCTCCCATAGTTATCATAGGTGTACCGTGGGAAAGCATGAGCATACATAGAAAGTTTTTCACCTGTCGTTGACGTAATGCCATAATCTCAGGGTCCTCTGACGGTCCTTCGGCCCCACAATTCCAACTATGGTTATCATTACCCCCATCTCGATTATCTTCCAGGTTTGCTTCATTGTGTTTATAATTATAAGAAACGAGATCATTGAGTGTAAAGCCGTCGTGACAGGTAATAAAATTGATACTTCTATTCGGGTTACGAGAATTTTTAGGAAATATATCGGGGCTCCCAAGAATTCGTTGCGCCAAGGGTTGAACCGTATGGGAGTCGCCTTTTATAAACCGACGTACATCGTCTCTATATCTCCCATTCCATTCTGCCCACTTATCACCGATAAATGATCCCACTTGATATAATCCAGCCGCATCCCAGGCTTCTGCAATGATTTTAACCCCTGCCAATACAGGATCAGATTCTATGTCCCAAAGTATAGGAGGATTTTCCAAGGGTCTTCCTGCTTCATCTCGAGATAATATAGAGGCCAAGTCAAACCTGAACCCATCAATGTGCATCTCTGTCACCCACGTACGCAGACAGTCCAAAATCATCCTTCTTACAATCGAATGATTAGCATTTAAGGTATTTCCTGTGCCACTATAGTTTAGATAGCTTTCCCCATTATTTGCCAATATATAATATGCCTTATTTTCAAATCCCCTAAGTGATAGCGTAGGTCCATGTTCATTACCCTCTGCCGTGTGATTGAATACAACATCTAATATTACTTCTATTCCTGCTTTGTGTAGTGCCTTGACCATATCCTTAAATTCACCCATCTGCTCGATAGGATCTGAAGAAACACAATAAGGAGTGTGAGGAGCAAAAAATGCAATGGGGCTATATCCCCAATAATTTGTCAGGTCATTAGGAGCATCGTATACGTCGAAAGCTTGAACGGGTAAGAGTTCTACCGCCGTTATACCCAGAGACTGTAAATATGGTATCTTATCAATCAACCCTAAATAAGTTCCTCTCCTTTCTTCTGGCACTCCTGAATTAGGGTGTTGAGTAAAGCCCTTTACATTGAGTTCATAAATGATGGATTTTGAAAATGGTATGTTCGGGTTTTTATCCCCTTCCCAATCATAGCTAGCAGGATCTATAACAACACTTTTCAGCGCTTTCCCTATATTCTGTCCAGGTTTCAAAGCCTCTATTCTACTATATTGATCATAATTTGCCACTGCTCGTGTATAGGGGTCCAAAAGTAATTTCCAGCCATCAAATCGATATCCATTCTGGGGTTCATATGGTCCATATACTCTATATCCGTACAGTTGTCCAGCCTTAACCCCTTTGAGGAACACATGCCAATAGTAAAATGTCTTATTTACTCGTTTATCTAATGAGATAATTTGTACTGGTTGATCATCATGAGGGTGGTCAAACAACAATAATTCTACCGCGTCACAATTCTTGGAAAATACACAAAAATTGACACCAT
>CAZZEC010000139.1:0-16158 GCA_964652565.1 uncultured Bacteroidia bacterium | reverse complement strand
GTGTGTTCATGCTGGTCTTAACTGGATAGCTTTAAAGATTCTGATCTTAATTTAGCAAAAATGTTTTCCAAAGTAAAAAAAGAGTTGGAATGACATTCCCTTTAGTACTAGCCACTCCAACTCATCGATGTATTTGTCCCTCTCAGGACAGGATACTTCTCGCGCTTATTGGATACACTCACATGGATATATGGGCCATATGACTCTGATCCTGCTTGAACAAGTGCCGGACAACCCGAAAACCCACATTATTATTCTGATTGATTGGATTGTTCCTGTTGCGATACGAAACACGACAATTTAGTGATGTTTCATTCCAGGACCCGCCACGAACCATTCGGGTGCTTAACCAGAAGTACCCCTTGAGATTGAATATAGGAAAAAATTCTGTTCTCAAGACGTTGAGATTGGCAAAAACGTATGTGTCCAAGCCAACTATTCAGCCCAAGCTCCAATTGTTCAGGAGTTAACTCATAGCGTTTCATTCTTCTCAGTTTTTTTCTCAGGTATCGTTCGTATCTTCTTACAGAAGGCTTGAGTACGATTCGATGAGTAGGATATACGCTATACCCCAGAAATGGAATCCCGGCATGAACATCATAAATCTGGGTTTTGTAAGGATGTAGATATAGCTTGAGTTTGTCAAGATATTGGATGATCGTTTGTTTTTGACAAGTTAACTTCTCTCTACTATGCCCAAATACCACGAAATCATCTACGTATCTGATGTAGCCACGTATCCTCAAATGCTCCTTGATATAGTGATCAAAACGATTGAGATAGACATTTGCCCACCATTGGCTGGTGAGATTACCTATAGGAAGTCCCTTTCTTCTATTGATGGGTGAAAAGAGATTATCTCCCGTAAAATAGGCAGGATGTAGCTCCTGAGGATTGGAATTGTCAATAATGAGATCACATAACCATAACGTATCAGGACAGGCAATTTTCCATCGTATTTCTTGTTTGAGAATTTGATGATCAATGCTGGGGAAAAATTTTCTGATGTCGCACTTCAATACATAAGGAAATCTGGAGGCAAAATACTGATAACGCTCAATGGCAAGATGTGTGCCTTTACCTTCACGGTTGGCATAAGTATCGTGGATAAAGGTACGCTCAAACAGCGGGGCAGTAATATTCATTAATGCATGATGTACGACTCTGTCTCTATAGGGGGCGGCACTAATCATGCGCTCTTTGGGATCTGATATCATAAAAGAACGATAGGGTCCCGGAAGATAGCTTTTGGCACGTAGTTCCTCGTGTAGCTGCAATAAATTTTTCTCTAATTGAAATTCAAAAGAAGCAACATTGATATGAAACTGCTTCCCTTTTCGAGCTTTACGAGCAGCAATTATCAGATTATCAAAAGCACAAATCTTAGGATAAAGTTGCTTAAACCGTTTCATATAAATTTTCAATCAACATTTTACTATGTCTCAAGAAACCATTGTAGCAAAAGCATATGAATTGCTCAAGTATAGTTTACCTATCATTGAGAAGCTCCCACGTACGCATAAATTTACCTTAGGAGATAGACTGGAAAGTCATATGCTGGATATTTTAGAAGGTGTCATCGAAGCTTATTATACCCCAAAATCTAGAAAGCTTTATATGTTGGATAAACTGAACATCTTATTGGAAAAGAGTCGCTACCTCATTCGTCTGGGATTTGAAATGGGATTTTATCGCTCCAATCACTATAAAGAGTGGGCAGAAAAGATCAATGAAATCGGTCGTATGGTAGGCGGCTGGAAGAGATCGATCAAATAGAAAAAAAAATTCGTGACCGCCTTCGGCGGTCAAAAAGGGTAAAAGGGTAAAAGCGCTAAAGGGTTAAGTTAAGCGCCGGACAACCCGAAAACCCACAAGATCAGCCTGATAGATTGGAAGGTACCTGTAGCGATACGAAACACGACAATCTAGAGATGATTCATTCCAGGACCCGCCACGAACCACCTGATACGTCTGACGGGTCTCAGGCCCGCGCGGATTTTCTTCGGGGCTGGAGGTATAATACTTTTCGTCATAGCCGTCTTCACACCACTCGAAGACATTCCCGCTCATGTCGTAGAGGCCCAGCGCATTGGGCTGGAAAGTATGGACCGGAGTTGTCTCGCCGCGCATCTCACCGGGTTCATGCCAACTGGCGATTTCGTCGTTATGGCGATTGTAGACATGCGTTCCATCGAAGTTCATTTCTGTGGTTCGGGCAATGTCTTTCCCATTGCCAAAGCGAATCTTTTGCCCCCGTTCACGTGCGGCAAATTCCCACTCGGCTTCGGTAGGCAGGCGATAGCCATTCCGTTCCCAATGTACCGTGCGTCCTTCTTCGCCTTCATAGACAGGCTCAAGCCCTTCCTGCTCACTCAGCCAGTTGCAGTATTCGCGGGCTTCATACCAGTTGACATTTATTACAGGCTTATCCCCTCTACCAAATCCCGAATCCCTGGGGAGCGCTTTACCACTTCTCATGCAGTAAAGTCCGTATTGCCAGCAGGTAACGGGCGTGTCTGCCATCCAGAAGCCATCCACTTGAACGGGATGTTCGGGACCTTCCTGAGCAAAATAGTTAGCTCCTTCCTCACTGCCCATGGTATAATCCCCACCTTCTATCGCGATCATATGGGGAAAGAAGCGTTTTTGCATACGGGTTTCTAACCTGGGATCGAGGGGGTATTGGGCATCCGGGGCTGCTATTAATTCCAGACTTTGCTGGAGGGCTTCTTCCACTCCCAGGTAGCGGAGCGGCCAGGGAAGTTCCTGTACGATCGTAGTGATTTGTTCGGAATGGATGCCTTCCCGGTGGGCAATGATCAGGTTTTCCAGTGCTTGGGCAAAGCGCAGATGATCGTAATCCTCCTTTGCAGATTGGAAGGCCAATTGGAAGCGATTCTCTTTTTGCTGCTGATATCTTTCCGTATCATCGTTGATGATCGCTTGCAAGTCTTCAGGTATGGCCTGCATACCCCCTTTTCCCTCTTCGATATGTTGTATATCCGTTTCGCTAAATACGGGACGGATCCCCACTCTATGCTCTCTGAGCTTGGTATCGATGATTCGCCATGCGCGTTGGGAAGGAGCATCTGACTCCTGATATTGCTCTCTTATCAAGGGCGCAAAAGTATCATGAGCCAGGCGGGTAGCAGGTCTTTGTTCAGTCCCTACCGGGATCATCAGATAGCAGTGATGCTTAAACGATGAAAAGAGTCTCTCAAAGTGCTCAATATGCGCATACCGAGTGGCGAGGTCTTGGTCTTCCTGAAGCGTGGCTGTAAGCAGGTGAGTAGTGTAGCCATATAGCAGGTCCCAGATGAATCCATTTTGGACATATTCCTGCCACAGAGGGTCGATCTGTTGCAGTCTGTCTATTTGCTCTTCGATGAGTTCAGACAGGGAATGTTTGTATTGTGCCTGGTAGCTCTTCATATCAAGATGAATCCATGCATGATCACTTTGCTTGTGATCATAGGATTTGTCCCACAGGTTACGTAGCTGATATTGGAGTAAGGGGCCCACATGCGACTCGGGTCTACCGTCCTGAAGCAAATCTTTGCACATCTCCTCCACGAGTTCCCCACTGATTTCCAGGCGATAGTGGCTCTTGAGTTCTGGATCTTGACACACGCCTTCAATGGCTTCGCGTATGCCAGCTATATCCAGTGCCTTAAGAAAAATATCCTGTTCTTCTGTCAGGAGAAATCCTTGCCGGATTAGCAGATCCCTGATCGGTGCATAGTGTTCAGACCGGAATGCCAACAGGACTTTACAGTTGGGATATTGAGTCTTCAGTCTAGCCAGATGCTCTCCAAAGGCTACCGTTTCTCCTCGTTGCTGAGCAATGGGATTGGTATACATTTCTTCTACCTGATCGAGGATTAGTAGGGTAGGATGATCAGAGTGAAGATGATCTGCCATGAACGATTCCAGTTGACGGTGCAATCCGTATTCCTCGCCACTATCCTCATTCAATTTGAGCCTCCGCAAATAGTGGCAATGATACTTCTCCTCCATCCGGGGAAGCAAGCCCGCATTCAGGATAGAGGATTTGCCTACTCCGGATTGCCCATACAGCAAGACCAGGGGAAAGCGATCAATCGCTCTGCATAGTCGCAAAGTCTCTGAGGTTCGCCCAAAAAACAAGCGCGTATCTTCACTTCGGAAGTAGTTAAGTCCCATAAAAGGAGACTTGCTAACGGGTATTACATATTTGTTTTCAGGTAAAGGGAATTCATCGTGGAGTTGATCCGCCATACTGGGAAGAGCTGATGCTGTATCAGACGCATTGTTCATCAATGGAGATAGCTGGAGTTCCTCACACAGAAATTCAAGGAGATGCTGAACATCTTGATGGATGGTCTGCTCCTTACAGGATATATAATGTTGGTCGGCCAGGAATCCCAATGATTTCACCTTTCGTTTTAGCCATTTTCCCGCTTGATTAAAATCTACCTGATTGTAGAGGACGAGAATGATTTTCTTGTCATGATCTTTTGCATACTCGATTTCCCGCCGTACCCAATCTTCTACGTCTAGTAATCGCTTATCTCCTTCATCGTCTTCTATCGTATGCCATTTGGGTCCTACGACGACCAGTAATACTTTTGCCTGGTCTAGCTCTTCCCAAATCTTGTCCCCAAAAACTTGTCCATACTTTATAGATTCTTTGTCTAGAAAAATATGTTCTTCCCCTAAGTGTTGCTCCAAATACAGACGGAGGTATTCTGCCAGCAAAGCACTATCATCACGACGGTAATTAATAAAAATGGAGGTTGGCATTTATTGGCTTTTTGAGAGTATAATTTCACAGCCGTTAAATATACATTGCTGAACCTCAGATTTCAAATGGGGGAAGGGGAACTATTTGGATTTGGGAATAAGCAAGTTCTTATCCTCGCCCTGGCCGACGAATGTCATCATTGATTCTTAAATCCGCAGGTAATGTTATGGCCTGCAATCCAGCAATTTTTTTTATATCAATAGTCCCAAATGTCATGATGATGTTTTTTTATATACGCAATGATTTTATAAGTGGTTAAAAGGGGAGGATGGGCATCAATCATGAATACTTTCTTCACTGATAGCCTTTTTGGCAAATAAAATACAAGCCAGTAATTCTTCTTTTTCTAGATCTGGATAATCTTCCAGAATTTCATCAACACTCATCCCTGAACCTATCAAGTCCAACATGACTTCTTTGGGCTCATTCCCATTTCGCCACATTCATTTACTTTTCTTATCTTTAATATAATCAAAACTAATTGATATGAGTAGTGAAAAGTCTTTATTGGAACGAATATCAATCAATACGGAGATAAATCATGGGAAACCTACTATCCGCGGGATGAGATATCCGGTAGAGTCCATGTTGGAATATCTGGCAGGAGGAGATTCAGTATCTGACATCCTGGAAGAATTTAGAAGAAGACATCCTTGCTTGTTTAGCCTGTAAAGAAACGTTATCATCTAAATAATAAATTATCTCATATCTGTCCTCACTATATCCTTTGTATAAAGCATCACGTTTAATTATAAAATGCTATAAAATGAGTTTACTAATTTCAGACGATTTGTTGAAGCAATCTAAGCTCAGTGAAGAAGAACTCAAAATGGAGATTGCTATATTACTTTATAAGCAGGAGCGTATCACCTTAGGGCAGGGGAGTGAATTTTTGGGAATATCCCAATGGGAATTTCAATCCATGTTGGCAGATCGAGAGATACCTGTACACTATGGCATTGAAGATTTATATGACGATTTGAATACCCTGGACAAGCTCAATATATGATCGTTGTAAGTGATGCTACTCCATTGATCAATTTGCAGGCCATAGGATTGTTGGATTTATTACCTAAACTATTTCAAGAAATTGTTATACCTCCTGCTGTGTATCATGAAGTAGTCATTAAAGGAGCAGGAAAACCAGGTTCAGATGTTGTCAAAACTGCAGAATGGATTCAGGTTATATCTTGCCAAAAAACAGACCTTCTTCATAAACTCAAAAATACAATCGACCCAGGAGAAGCAGAAGCAATAACGTTAGTGTTAGAACTAGGTGCAGACTTATTATTAATTGATGAAACCTTGGGAAGGAAAGTGGCTAAGTCATTCCAGATTGAAATTGTAGGTGTGTTAGGTATTTTAGTGAGAGCAAAAAAGAAAGGACTTATCTCGAATATAAAGGACCCGGTTGAAGATTTGATACAAAAGGCCCGATTCTATATTCATCCTGAGTTGAAGAAGGAAATTCTTAATTTAGCAGGTGAACAGTAATTAGGGATTAGTACTGATAATACGAACAATGAATCACTCAGATTATTTAGACAATCACCAAATTCCCTGGAAAACATTTTGTTGTAAATGTTAAAATCAGAAATATATCGTTGTGACACTAGTGATACACTCCATTTGCTCCAATTTTATTCCCAAAATATTGTTGTAAGATCTGTGGTCTCGACTTTGATAAGCCGGGATTGCAAGCTGTTGCAGGGGGGAGAAACGGGCTTCTAATGGTGTTAAATATCGATTTTATAGAGAGTGTATTGAGCGGTGCCTCGGGTACTTTTCATGTATGTGATTGAATTACAACTCTTTACCTTGTTGGATTTGCAACAATTAATAAGGTTTGTAGTTTTTTTAAAAGTATCTTGTTTTCAATTATTTAGGCTTTCCTTTATCATGAAAATATTGAAAGACAGCCCTAAGGTGTTCTTCAGTCAAATTTGGATAGCTTTCTCGTATATTTTCTTTGGTCCATCCTTCAGCAAAAAGCTCGAGTATGAGTTCTACAGATATCCGTGTACCTTTGATTTCAACAATTCTTCCCTAGCCATAGTCTTTTATCTCCTACGGCATTAAAGGTAGAAAATATGGCGAGTGGCAGTTTGGGAAGTGTGATGTTATCTGCTGATGCATAAGCAAGATGACGCAGCATGATATAAGGTTATTACCTTCCTCGCCATATTTTGACTATAATATTTACTTATAAACCTACTATTTGAGCAGTTTGTCCAAATCTTTTAACGCCTCTTGTCCGGTTTTCCCAAAATTATGCTTGAGGTAACCTATTATTTTTGTCTTACTCCCTTTGATTGATTCCCAGTCATTATCAGAAATGTCACCCCATAGCTCTTGCGCTTTTCCCTTGATCATCTCCTCTGTTCCTTCCCACTTCAACTCATCAAATTCATTATATAGTTTTTCTGCTTTTTCTCTTGCCTCTTCTTTGTTGAGGTCAAACTTTTCCTTCACGGAGTCGACAAATTTGTCAAAATCACCATCTATACTTTCGAGATCTTTCTCAGCTAACGCCCATTCCTTTTGAGCTTCATCTTTTAAGTTCGTCCAGAATTCATTAAAATTAAATGTCTCGCTCATGATAATTAGTTTTATTGATTAAATGAAAAATAAATTTGCCATTTGTTTTAATAGACAATCTTTTATAAATATCAGGATAATCCAACTATTAAAATTAAAGACTTTCATATATTCGATGTTATTTTTCTCCATATATCTGGATATCCTATCCTTTAATGACTACTGTGAAAATGAGTAGGCATTTGTGCTGCTAATATTCCGAGACCAAGAACAGGAAATTTTTAGGCAGTACATTTGACATATGTCACATAATGATTTTTTTTCTAAGCCGGCTTAATGTTTCTCTTGTCACCCCGAGATAATAAGCGAGATATGTCAAAGGCACTCTTTTAATGATATCAGGTTCATGTTCTAATACATAACGGTAGCGTTCCATGCCATCGTTGTATTGAAGCAACCTTAATCTATCCTCTAAAAAAATTGCGTAATCCTGCATGGCGGAACATACGAAATTACATATACCTATATCATGTGTTTGTTCTTCCTGGAGTTTTGTGATGTGAAAACGAAGGCAATCGCTATCCTCTATAAATTGAATAGTTGCACTGGATGGACTTCCCAGGTAATTTTGTAAGGTACCCACAAATTCGTTTTCAAATGCAAACCAGTTTGTGACCTCGGTTCCATCTTTTAAGTAGTAACTTCTGGCTGCGCCATGTAAAATTAAATATGCATATTGATGATATTTTCCTTCCTCAATCACAGTCTCTCCTTTTTGAAAATGCACCCGATCGGTAACTCTCATAAGGACAGTTAAAGATTTAGAACTCAGCATGGTATCATCCCCTTTATACTGTTTTAATAATTCTTGTAAGTCCATATATAAAGCAGGTTAGTTGATTCTACTCATAAAAGTAGTAAATCAGAAGGGCAATATATCCTCGTATATAATTTTAATAAGTATGCTTACAGGATGATTGTCCAAATAGTAGCCCCTGAGATAACAGGATGTGCTCCTTCCCCATATGCTCCAATAGTTATAGGGTCTGTAGGAGTACCAGACTGAGAGATTTCAATCTGACCTGTATATATACATATACCTCCTCGTTCGAAGAGAATTTTATCACCGGGAGATAGTATAATGGCGTTTACTTTATCAATAGTCTCCCAGGGTGTAAGTTCTGACTGTCCATCATCTTCATCGTCACCATCCATTGAGATGTAGTAAGTGGTTTGGGAGAAAAGCGTATTAAATAGAAATAACCACGCAACAACGGCATACATGCTTCTTATTATCATGTTGATAGGAATTAATTCAAAAAATATGAGATTGATGCTGTAAAAGTATTAATAGAAGCTTTGGATCTATAATTATAAAAGTAGATTCACCTACATGTACAGATGGGTATACTACTTTACATGATTATGCTATACCATAATTGTATCTTATTGTAGCCAAATTTATTAGGACTTACTGAGGAAGTAGTAAGTTTTACACTTATGAATAAAAAATTACATATAAATATATTATATTCGAATTAATTGTTTTGCGATGATTAAAAGCAAAAATTCAATTCCCTAACAGAAAATCTGATAACTTCTGTTGAATACGATGTATAGCTATTGATCTTCCAATATAAATTCCCCTTTAACCAGCCAGGAAGTTCCAAAAGCTAAGAGTGCGATGGTTTCAATCCAGAATACAAAGCTATACCTACTCCAATCTAGTTTAAATATAAAGTAAATGACTAATATTAGAATGCAAGCCAGAATGGTGTATCCACAGATCCTATAAATTCTGTTGCGTATTTTTTTCCGGGGAGTTGGGCTGTCTGTATTTGATTTGGTAAAAAGAACCAGGCAAAAGTATACGAGTGATAGAAAAAATAAACCTGCAGAAATAAAGTGTACATAGCGAACCACAGGAGAACTACTTGTCGCGGGAAATAAAGCGATAAGTATGGCAAATAATCCTGCAATATTCCCTATTCGGTTATCTACTGTATCGTAACGATAGGTGTACAGAAAGAGCCCGATAGATACTAAATATCCCACAAATACATCGCGCATAGAAGTACCGTAATAATCACTGATAGAAGGTTGAATCTTAAACCCTTCTAAAATGAATCCACCAATCATTAGTATAAAAGGGAAGGAGATACCAATAACTCCAAGGGTTTTCCTCAGATCCATGTGGTTCATTACATGAAATTGATAGGAATTGTTGTTTTGAGAAGATGTGGCGTTCGTGTTCATGTTAGGGCGTGATAAAGGATTGTGTTAGAAATATTATGGCTTCAATAGCTTGTTTAATAAGGTTGTAGTAGTTTTTCAGAAAGATTATTTATTTCTAATATATGAAAAATTCGAGCATTCGCAAAAAACTATCATTAGTTCTAGTTCTTTTACCAGTGACAAATTTGCGATACCTATTTTATTGACAAGCTATTTTTCTGATTCATAAAAGAAAGGTATGAAAGGTATCTTTTCTAAAACCAGTTGTTTACAGTAAGAGCTAGAGCGGAAAGGTATATGTCATAGACATGCAAAGTACATGAATTCAACCTGTTGCTTGCGATAGTTTAAACCTGTAATAGTATCTGTTATGAGATAAGGTTAACCTGAGATGGTTCATCGATCATTTGACAATACCTGCGTCAAATAATACGACATGTATTATGAATTTTGTAAAAAAGTGCATAAAAAATGGTATGGATAAATAAAATAAATGTGTATATTATTATTAAACATACACCAATATTTGTTTAATGTGAAAAATTTAAAAATATCCATATATAAATGCCTCTTTACTTACCTTCAATCCACACACGTTCATCATATTTTATTCAATTAACTTATTGTAGACGATACATCACGTAGATGTATCGAGTAAAATGAATATTTATTTCTACATGTATGAACATACACTACTTCTACTCAAAGCTATGTTTTAGGATGTTGCTGCTATTTTTGATGGCTACCACATATGGTGGCCTAAGCGCTGCACATCTTGAAGAAGATTCGATGGTAGAGCTTACTGACTTGTTGGAGCTCCCAGAAAAAATGGATCAAACGATCACAGGTACTGTCACCAATGAATTTGGACAACCTATGATCGGTGCTACTGTGCGTGCCGAAGGCACAAACCTTGGAGTCTTAACAGATTCCCGTGGAAGATATGAAATTACTGTCCCAGATGAAGTGACGACGTTAATTGTCTCTTACCTGGGTTATGCAACGCAGAACCTCGCCATCAATGGGCAAACTACCATTGATGTATCGATGTCGCCTAGTGAAACAGCCTTGGATGAGGTCGTCATTACGGCACTGGGTATCCGCAAGGAGTCTAAGAAACTGGGATATGCTACTACCAATGTGGCTCCAGAGGAAATCAATGTGAATCGACAGCCCAATTTCATGAATGCCCTACAGGGTAAAATCGCCGGTGTAAACGTATCATCACTCGGTACTGGCCCAGGTGGTACTTCCAAAGTGCGTATACGTGGACAATCCTCTATCAATGGTCAGAACAATCCCTTAATCGTAGTAAATGGTGTACCGATTGATAATACCAACTTTGGTACTAACCCGCGGAATGCAGGTGCGGACGGCGCCCTGGGTACCAATGGCGGAGGTGTTACATCTGATGGAGGGGATGGCTTACAAAGTATTAATCCCGACGATATTGAAAGCATGACCGTATTGAAAGGGGCTGCTGCCGCCGCGCTCTATGGTTCCAGGGCTAAAGATGGAGTAATCATGATCAATACCAAGCTGAAAGGAGACAGGCAGGGATTAGGAGTAACCTATAATCTCAATTTCACCAATGAGACTCCACTAGACTTCACAGATTATCAATATGAATATGGTCAGGGAGAAAATGGCGTGAGACCTACTTCGCCTAATCCAACTTCTGGACAGTGGTCGTTTGGAGAGCGTTTCCAACCCGGAATGACACAAATTTTGTTTGATGGGATAGAAGTGCCCTATGAGCCTGTTTTTGACCGTGTGAAGAAATTCTATCGCAATGGACAGAATCTAACCAACACGATATCTTTTTCATCAGCAGGTGAAAAGGGTGGGTTCAACCTGTCGCTTTCTAATCTCAATAGCCAGGGGATAACTCCTAATAATGAATATAGACGTAATACAGTCAATTTTGGCTTTACATACACATTATCTAGTAAATTAAATGTATTCGGTAATATCAATTATTCCAACGAGCAAAATGACAACCCTCCCAATGTGGCTCAGCAGGATAATACTATACCTGTCGCATTATACAATATGGCCAATTCCATGCCTTTTGATTTATTAGAGGATAATAAATTCAATGCAGATGGGAATGAGTTTGTATATTCTCGTTTCAGAAACCGTACCAATCCTTACTGGACCTTATCAGAGCAGTTCAATGAAATACGACGCGATCGTATTTTTGGGAATATTGCACTGAAATATAATATTCTTCCCTGGTTATATGTACAAGGTCGTATTGGGCAGGATTACTGGTCAAGAGATCAACAGTTCAATGGACAACCAACCGGAAAAGCATCATTGGGACCCGCTCCTCCAGGATTTGTAAATGGTAGGTATACGCAAGATGCAAGAAGATTTCGTGAGTTAAATACTGATATATTAATTTCTGGGGCCAGGGAATTTGGTGATTTTGGCATTGACATTGCCGTGGGAGGAAATAGAATGGAAAGACGTTCAGATCTCAATCGAGTAAATGTGAGAGACTTTGTCGTGAGAGATTTGTATACGGTACAAAATGGAAGAGTAAAAGATCCCGTTTATAATTTAGTCGAGCGTGCTGTAAATTCCGTATACGGCTTTGCTGAATTTTCATACAAAGGTCAACTGTTCCTAAACGGTACTATTCGGAATGATTGGTTCTCCACTTTAGCACCTGAAAATAGAAGTATAACCTATCCTTCTGTTTCAGGTAGTTATGTGTTTACTGAGACCTTTGAAAATTTACCTGCGTGGTTGAATTTTGGAAAAGTTCGTGTTGCATATGCTGAGGTAGGAAGTGATACAGATGTTCAGCCCTATTCTGATGTACTCTTTTATGGGATCAACAATAACTTGTTTGCAAATCCCAATGGAGCCTTGCAGCCCGTGGGTAGAGCATCGGGAAATGAATTACCCAACCCCGATCTTAAACCGATGCGTGTTTCAGAAACAGAGGTAGGTTTAGAGTTGAGAATGTTCAATAATCGAATAATTTTGGATATGGCTGCTTACAGAAAAATTACAGAAGATCAGATTGTATCAGCCCAGATATCCAATGGTTCAGGATTTAATTTTACATTGATCAACAGTGGAGAAAGTAGAAATTTGGGGCTAGAGATGTTGTTAAGTGTAGTACCGATTCAGACTGATGATTTCAAATGGACCACTACGTTTAATGGTTCATACAACATCACAGAGGTGTTGAGCTTGTTGACAGATGAGCCTGGAGAAGAGATCTTGGTAGGTCGACATGTCTTCAATGGATTTTTATTTCAGGTTGTTGGGGAAGAACTGGGTCAATTAAAGGGATTTGGGTATAGAAGAGATGCTCAAGGTAGACAAGTATTCGGGGGTAATGGTGTACCCTTAAGAACTGAAGACCTCGTGTTATTTGGTAGTGCACTGCCCAATTGGGTTGGAGGATTTACCAATACTTTTAATTACAAGGGAATCAACCTTTCTTTCCTCATAGACTTTAAATTGGGTAATGACATGATGTCGGGTACTAACTTTAACGCTACTCGTCATGGATTACATAAGATGACGCTTCCTGGTCGTGAGGGGGGAGTAATAGGAGAAGGAGTTAACGAAAATGGAGAGCCTAATACGGTAGCTGCTGAATCCCAAAGATATTGGGAAGTCGTTCGGTCTCAGCAGTTAGTAGAACCTATTGTCTACAATGGAGGATATTGGAAATTCCGACAAATCACCATGGGATACAATTTCAAGCCACTCCTGGGCGAAAATATCCCTGTTGAGTCTTTAGAACTCAGTTTTGTGGCTAACAATGTATTCATTATCAAAAAATGGGTACCAAATATCGATCCTGAGTCCTTTGGATTTACATCTGATAATCTCGTAGGGTTGGAATCTACAGGGGTACCAACCACCAGAAGTTTAGGGTTCAATTTGCGTGTCAAACTTTAATCTCAGCATCCAATGAAACATATCATATATTACGGCTTATCTCTCTTATGCTTAATTTTCGCAACATCATGCGACGAAAGCTTTGATGAGATTAATACAAACTCGGTAGATCCTACCGAAATCGATCAGGTATTTATTCTTAATAGCGCCATTATAGGAGCATCATATTCCAATGGACCGCTTATTTATGAATTGGGGATCGTACAACAAATCATTACACCTAATTCTGGAGTACTTACTGGAGCAAATTATAACCAGGACAATAGGAATGCTACTGAAGACATGTGGAATGATTACTTTGTAAGTGTCATTCGAGATACACGTGATTTGATTAACCAGGTAGAAGGTGAGCCAGAGAGAGCCAATTTGGTAAATATGGCTCGGATTCTTCAGGCATTTGCTTTCATGGTATTAACAGATACCTATGGAGATATTCCTTTTACGGATGGTGGAAAAGGTTTTACAGAACAGGTTGCTTTCCCGACATATGATGCACAAGAGAATATTTACCCCGCACTTATACAAGAGCTTACTCAAGCTACACAGGCGTTAAATGATGCAGCACCTACAGAACCTGGAGAAGTACTCTATGGAGGAGATATTAGTAAATGGCGTAAACTAGGGTATTCGTTACTGCTAAGAGCAGGTATGAGACTATCCAAAGTTGATCCGGGTCTTGCACAGTCTACTGTGTCAGCTGCCTTTCAGGGAGGAGTATTAGAATCCAATGACGATAATTTCGTCATTCGCCACGACAATAATTACAACAATGCACATGGTAGCACATTGAATGGGACGGAAGCGAATAACTTTTTCCTGGCAGAGCCGTTTGTGGATTTTCTCAAAGAAACCGATGATCCGAGACTTCCTGCTATAGCTGTAACATACGTGGGAGCACTTTCCGGACCTGAACAAACGACAGATAGAGCATCTAATAATCCAGCAGTACAAGTAGGTATGCCTATGGGTAATGATAATAACTCGGTAGTAGGCGTAGCAGAAGGATTGGGTCTATCTAGCTTTTATGAGTTTGCTCAGGTGGATCGCACACGCATTGCCAAGGTGAATGGCCCTATGTTTATCCTAACACATGCTCAAACCCAATTATTATTGGCAGAAGCTGCGTTCAGAGGATGGGTTACAGGCGCTGCTTCGGACTACTTCGCAGGGGGTGTAAGAGCACACATGGAACAAATGGCACTTCATGACGAGGGTTCTGCTGTACCAGAAGCGGATATTGTTGCATATCTGGCAGCGAACCCATTGGATGAGGCTAATGCATTAGAACAAATTAATACCCAGTACTGGGTGGCATCATTCTTCAATGGTCCAGAAGCCTTTGCTAATTTCAGAAGGTCGGGCTTCCCGGATCTAGCTCCTAATCCATTTCCTGGACAGGATATTTCAGGGGATTTCATTAGAAGGTTGACCTATCCTAGTCAGGAGATTGCAGTAAATGCTGACAATTTGAATTCTGCCATTTCACGTCAGGGACCTGATGTACTGGATACGCGGGTGTGGTGGGATGTCCCATAATGTGAACGTAATTCACTAATCTTGATAGAAAAAGCCTGTAAAAAATTTTTTTGCAGGCTTTTTCACTTATATTCAATAATTCATCATATTCCACTCAAAATATAGCAGTTAGCGAGTATTTAGTATCTACATCTAGTTTGATTTTCACACCATGACAAAGGCAATATTTAACGAATTCAAGATCAAAGTAAATCTAGGCTTTTTAGGCATAGAGGGTAATTGGAAGGTTGATGAGACACAACGGAAAGCTGCTTGGGAGATTTATGTCGAATTGGTTACGCGTATTACTGTTCAAGAACTCAAGGAAGATGAAGGATTATTGAGAGAAGCGTTGAGTTCTTTCTATTCCTTGTTTCAGACTACTCGGGATATTCTCAAAAAGTACGGACCCTCTATAGCAGATACAGGTAATAAAAGTGATACTACACTAGGGCATGTTGCTGTAGGAGTATTAAATAAGGTATTACGTCCTGTATTAGCGAAGTGGCATCCGATATTAAAAGATTATGAAGATAGACGGCCTGAAGGTGTAACAATGACCGAATATGAGCGAAGTTGGGATAAGACAACTGTGCTTAGACAAGAAATTAAAGAGGCAAGAGAAAAACTCTTGATTTATGCTGATGTGCTAGCAGAGGTTTCTGGGGTAAGCAAACTACATTAAAGTGAATATATGTCTCTAGATAAATTTTCTCTAAAAGGCAAAACAGCACTTATTACAGGTGGAGGTACGGGAATTGGATTAGGGATAGCTCAGGCCATGGTTGACATGGGGGCTCAAGTGGTTATCACTGGCAGGAGAGAATGGGTTTTACAAGATGCTACAGATAAGTTAGGTCAATCTGCAATGTATCGTGTACATGATATCACTGCTCAAGATACCATTCCTGACCTAATTAATGATATCGAATCAAATATTGCTCCTATTGATATCTTGGTGAATAATGCGGGTATTCATCTAAAGAAATTTGCTCAGGAAACTACTGATGAGGAATTTTTCTCAGTAATTCAAACTAACTTACTGAGTGTGTTTAGCCTAACCAGAGAATGTGCCAAGGGAATGTTGGAGAGAAAATCAGGTTGTATCCTGTTTATTAGTTCTATGGCAGCCATGTTTGGGATTGATCGAGTAGTAGCAT